>JAGGRW010000022.1 GCA_021159385.1 Methanosarcinales archaeon | reverse complement strand
TTAAAAGACGGTCGGAATTTGCAAAGTCCAACAGGACTGTATGGAAGCTTCTGAAAGAATTTTCTGCAAATGGTGGCATCAGATGTGTGGTTCTCTTTGGAAGCTACGCGAAAGGCGACGCTTCAGATACGAGCGATGTGGATGTGCTCTGTGTGGCGGACGCTGATACTGAGATCGACGCCATCGCCAGGTCACTCTCGCACAAGTACGGCATCCGCATAAACCCTGTTAAAGTCAGGTCGATCAAAGATATCGAGACGGATAATAGGGCTTTTTACGAGGATATGGTAGAATATGGGTACGTCATAAAAGGGCTGGAATATTTTTATGAACAGGTTTACAGGTGAGTATGGTGGTTAGAAGTATACAATGGTTTGAAGAGATGAGATTGATCGAAAGAACGCCGTTCATTGGACGATTGAGCCCCGGGTACATGGAGAAGGCAAGATACAACCTGACGACCATGAGCATCCTCTTCCGGATCGGCGAGGACAGTGAGGCGAGAGAGATTCTCGATGTGCCGGAATGGTATTTACCGAGCCAGTGGGTGGTGATCACAGGTTACTATGCGATGTATATGGCTGCCCTATCATCTCTTGCCCGGATCAACTATCGCAGTAAGAATCACACCGCCACAGTCGTTGCTATGGAGACTTTCTTTGTCAAAAAGGAGTTGCTTGAGGAGCGGTATCTTGATATGCTTGAAAATGTCCAGTTGGAAAAAGGAAAGATAGAACAGTTAGAGGTCGTGAGAGAAAGGCGGGAAATTGCACAATACAGCGTCACAAAGGACACCACCAGTGAATTAGCCCTGAAAACGCGAGACGATGCTTATGACTTCGTGAACCGGATCGATGTGCTGCTGGATGAGATCGGAAGCGCGGGGGAGTAAATGTCACCGCACTACTGTTGTAGAACCCAACCTCGTGCACCTACACACCCGTACCCCGATCGAAATCATAGACCCCGCCACAGAACAACCATTACCATGACCCCAACACCCCTCGGAATCGTGCTCCGCCACGACAAGACCGGATTCACCTTCATCACAAGAGAGCACCTCAATCAGAAGGTAATGCTATGCCAACTCAAACAGCAGGACGATGCATCGTAGCTGATCCCACCATCTGCCACGGCGAACCAACCTTTCGCATACAGGATGCCATCAATGACCCGAGAGAACACAAATAACCAGCACATAGAGGAATCCGAAACCGTTGAGTTCAAGTCATCCCTCGCTGAACTGAAACAGATACTCGAAACATTGTCCGCGTTTTCGAACGGTGAAGGTGGCAGAGTTTTCATAGGTGTAGGTGATGAAGGGCAGATAAAAGGCGTAGACATCGGCAGAAACACTATTGAGAATCTGGCAAACAAGATCAAGAGGGAAACCGACCCACCATTATACCCATCGATGGTGGTTGAGGAACACGACACGAAGAAGATTATCACAATCGAAGTTGCAAAAAGCCCGATTAAGCCAGTCTTTGCTTTTGATAAGGCGTTTAAAAGAGTGGGGAGGACCAATCAGAAGTTGACGAGTGTTGAGATCAGAGAACTCGCCAGATACGGCGTTTCTTACTGCTACTCTGCCCAGATTGTTAAAGGCGCAACCATTGACGATATCAGTTCCAGTAGTGTCAGTAAATTCGTGGAACAAGCGAAAGGGCGACGCGGCTGGACTACTGAAGTGCACAACACGAACGAGTTCTTAACAAAGATGGGTCTCGTCAATCAGGAAGGTGTGACGATCGCTGCCATATTACTGTTCGGAAAAGATCCGGAGCGATTTATCGTGCAATCTGAAGTGAGATGTGGGCGTTTCAAGGGAACGGAACCGTTAGAGTTCGAGGATTTTGAGGTCATCGGTGGGGACATAATCGCGCAGGTTGACGATCTCATGAGTTCCATCAGGAAGAACCTGAAGATGGAGGTGAAGATCGGCGATAAGCCCGAAAGGATGGAACGTTGGGAGTATCCCCTGCCAGCGATCAGGGAAGGGATAATCAACGCGATATGTCACCGCGATTACGGTGAGACCTCAAATGTTCAGGTTCGAATATTTGATGACAGACTGGAGATCTGGAGTCCGGGCAAGTTGCCGCCAGGAATAACAGTCGATAAGTTGAGGCGCGAACATGAATCGATACCTCCGAACCCGCTCATTGCCCGACCGTTCTTCCTCTCCGGATACATCGAAAATTGGGGAACTGGCACGAACAGGATCATTCGAGAATGTGCGGAATACGGACTACCCGAACCAGAGTTTAGAGAGACTGGAACGAGTTTTGTCATCACATTCAGAAAAGACATACTTTCCGAGGAATATCTGAAACATATAGGATTAAACATCGACCAGGTGAAAGCGGTGATGCACCTGAAAGTGAATAAGAAGATAACTAATGGGGCGTATCAGAAATTAAACGGCGTATCAAGATCGACAGCCACAAGGGAACTCTCATCTCTTGTTAAACTGGGAATCATCGAAAGACATGGGCGTACCGGGCGCGGCACGGTATACGTACTAAAGGGCTCAAACGACTCATAAACGAATCATAAACGACTCAATGAGGACATCCGGAAATGATAGAAACAATGGTAGGGGAATACAAAAGTGAATAAAACAAACATGCTAAATACCGTGTGGTGGGAACCACAAGATTGCACAGATTTCCACGAGATTTCTGTGTTAATCTTGTGTAATCTCGTGGTTTTATATGCGGATATTCACGCAATATTGCATAAGTACGGAAATTGCACAATACAGCGTCACAAAGAACACCACTAGTGAAGTAGCCCGGAAATGACTCCAAAAAGTAGATGAAGATCAACAAAATCGTAAAACCACAAAACAACCATTACCATGACCCCAACACCCATCGGAATCGTGCTCCGCCACGACAAGACCGGCTTCACCTTCATCACAAGAGAGCACCTCAAAACATGGGAGTTCGTCCACTACCAGACCGGCAGCCAGCAGATCCTCTGCCGCGTAGCAGAGACCGAGCCGCTCACCGAGTACCCCGTCGAGTTCCTCCTCGACACCGCGATCGTTCCGGCAGATGTCGCGGAGTTCTGCGGCTTTGATCCCGACGAATTCAAATATTTCATGACAAAAGGAGTTGTGATCGGCTATTTCGATGAAAGCCTCGGCGAGTTCATAAACCCGCGTATGAACCCCGCCGCAGGCACCGTGATACACAGGTCGGCAGCCGAGCAGTTGCGCGACATCAACAAGGCGCAATCAGGAGAGACTGGCTCTGCAACGATCGGGACGATCGCAGGAACCGATTTTGAGGTCGTGCTCTCTGTAAAAGATGTTGTGAGCCAGCATCTCTCGGTCATCGCAGCCACAGGCGCGGGAAAATCATACACGGTCGGCGTCATCGTCGAGGAACTGCTCACATCCCGTAACAGGGCGCCTGTGCTGATCTTTGACCCGCACGGCGAGTACACTGTGCTGGATGCGATCGCCAATGACCCGCGGTTCTGGGACGGCGATTACAAGCCGAAGGTCAGGATAATAAAGCCCGACAAGATCAAGATCCGCATAGGAGACCTCGAGACGTCTGATCTCATCAGCATCATCGATGACGGCACGATGTCAGACAAGATGAAGACGCTCTTCGGGAGTGCGTGCCGCACGCTTCGGAGAGAGAGTTCTAGGGGCGGCACCAGACAGTTCACACGCAGCGAACTTAAAAATACGGTCGAGGAGATGCGGGATGGGGGCAACGACTCCTCGATTGAGGGAATACTCTGGCGGCTCCGCAAGCTGGATAACGGAATATTCCATGACCACGAGGATGTGCCGGTTGTCGATTACCTGCAAATCGGGCAGCTCGCGGTTATGGACGTCTCCGGCATCAGCACCGGGTTTCAGCAACTGATTGCGCAGGTGATCCTCAGGAAAATCTTTGACGCACGGCAGAAGACGGAAAACGGAACGTATACCCGCGATACGCCTGACAAATACCTGCCGTACCCGGTATTCGTGATTCTTGAGGAAGCGCACCGGTTTGCGCCGCAGGGCAGTGGTGGCGGTGCGGGCGGAGACGGAGGCGAGGGTGGCGGAAGAGTTGCAAAATCAAAGCCGATCATAAAAACAATCCTCTCTGAGGGCAGGAAGTTCGGCGTCGGGATGTGTATGGTCTCGCAGCGTCCGAGCAAGCTTGATTCTGACTCGCTCTCCCAGTGCATGACCCAGATCACGATGCGGATCATCAATCCCGCGGATCAGGAGCAGATCGGGCGGAGCATCGAGTCTGTGAGCCGGGATATCGTGTCAGAACTGCCTGCGCTTGCGAAGGGACATGCGATCGTATCGGGTGTTGGCATCAACACGCCGACGATCGTCCGGATCAGGCAGAGATACGGGCGTGACAGGGGTGCGAGCAAGGATGCGCCCGCGATCTGGGTGCGGGAGTCGCGCGGCTCTCGTCTGGAGCAGGGATCAGGTTTTGGCGCAATTCCAAAAGACCCCGATCTGGATATCGGGGTGTGAGGCGAAGCAAAGGCGTGACTTCCGCGACCCTCTCTGATCTGGTGCGCCTGCCCCCGGATGAGATGGAACTGCTCCCGCGAGGCTGGCAGATTCTTGGGACTATTATCCTCGTCAGCATCCCGGACGCGCTTCGTGATCATGCAAACGCAATCGGGGATGCACTTCTTACGATGTACCCGAGATGTGACACAGTGCTCTGGAAGAGGGGCGTCGCTGGACGGTTTCGCGAGCCAGTCTGCGAGGTCATCGCTGGCAAAGACGAGACCGAGACCGTCCACAAGGAGAACGGCTGCCGCTTCAAACTCGATACAGCGAGAATCATGTTCTCGCAGGGAAACCTCGCAGAACGGACGCGGATGAGCAAAATCTGCGCCAACCGGGACGAGGTTGTTCTCGATATGTTTGCAGGCATCGGATACTTCTCGATTCAGATCGCGGTGCATTCGCGTCCGAGAAAGATCGTCGCAATCGAACTTAATCCGGTCGCATATCGCTACCTTGTCGAGAACATCAAAATCAACCGGGTGGAAGACATCGTTCTTCCGGTAGAGGGTGATTGCGTGACCGAATCCCCTCAACGTACAGCGGACCGGGTGATTATGGGTTATCTCGATTCTTCGCGGGAGCAACTCATATCCGGATTGCTTGCAGCAAAATCTGGAGGGGTTATGCATTATCACGAGGCGACCCCGACGGTACTCACGTACCAGCGACCGATCCGGCGGATCAAGGATGCTGCGGAGGCGTGCGGGCGCAGCGTCGGGATACTCGGGTGCCGCACCATCAAGAAGTACGCACCCGGTGTCCTGCATGTGGTTGTGGATGTGTCAGTGGACGAGTAGTGGCTGGGTGCGGCGGCAGGTTCGGTTGCGACTGCGGTGGTGCCAGCACAGGAATGACAGAAGACAAAAATTTATAACCGATCAGCAATAATAGATGAAATATCATGCTCGAGAACTTCGCAGACCTCTTCGATCAGTATTCACTCAACATCCCTGTGGAATGCCTGATCGCGTTCTTCCTGATCGTCTTTTTGACCCTTGTCCTGCGAAAACTCACGCTGCACATCTTCGAGAAACGGTTGATGCGCCTTGCAGAGAAGACGAAGACCGAAATCGACGACCTGCTCGTGTCGGCGTTCAAGTCGCCTCTCGGGTACCTGATCCTGATCGTCGGAAGCTACTCCGCAATCGAATCGCTGCATCTGCCTGACACTATCGGCGTTTTCAACATCAACGGGATCGTTAACTGGGTCTTTACGGTCGCATTCGCTTTTGTTGCGCTTCTTCTCCTTTTAAACCTGATCGACGTCGCTGCTCACTACCTCTACAAAGTAACACGGAAGACAGAGACGAAACTCGACGAGCAACTGGTGCCGCTGCTCATAAAGAGCCTGAAAGTCGTTGCGATCGTGATTGCGATCCTATTCCTGCTGAACAATCTCGGCTTGAACATCGCATCGCTCCTTGCCGGCATGGGAATAGGCGGGCTTGCGCTCGCTCTGGCAGCGCAGGAGACTGTGAGCAATCTATTCGGATCGATCACGGTCTTCTCCGACCGATCCTTCCACATCGGCGACTGGATCAGGGTCGATGACGTGGAGGGGACTGTCGAGGACGTGGGGTTGCGCTCCACGCGGATACGCAGGTTCGATCAGGCGCTTGTGACCGTTCCGAACAGCCGTTTCATCAAATCCGAGATCGTGAACTTCACGAGGATGAAGAAACGGAGGATCAAGTTCAATCTTGGAGTCTCGTACGGGACAAGCAGGAAACAGATGGAGGAGGTGGTCGAGGGGATCAAAAAAATCATAAAAGAGAGCGCAAGTTTCGATCACACATTCTACATGGTTCATTTCACCGAATTCGGAGCCTATTCGCTTGATATCTTCATTTACTGCTTCACAAAGACGACGGTCTGGGACGAGTATCTCGCGGTTCGCGAGGGGTTCAACCTCGAGATCATGCGCCTCCTCGAAGAGATGGGCGTAGAGATCGCATTTCCCACGCAGACGGTCTACATGGAGAGGACACAGGCAAAAAGCACGCCTCGTGTCTCGTAGGGGGGCGGGTCAAACAGTCCTGCTGCCACATTCCTGCTGCCAACCCTTCAAACCCCCGAATCCCCCAAAACTCCTCGCGATCAATACCCTTATATCTCATAACCCTGATACGAAAGGTGGTGATACATCATGGCTGATGTAAAAATTGGATTTGTAAAGCTTGGGAATCTCGGAATGTCCCAGGTGATTGACCTTGTTCTTGACGAGATCGCAGCAAGAAAAGGCATTATGGTACGAACGATGGGTACCGGCGCAAAGATGGGCGCGGACGAAGCAAAGGACACGGAAGCGTTGATCAAGCACTGGGATCCCGACTTTGTTGTTATGATCAGCCCGAACGCGGGCGCGCCCGGACCGACTGCGGCACGGGAGATCTACAAGGACACGCCGACGATCGTTGTCTCGGACGGACCTGACAAGAAGGACGCACGCCAGGCGCTTGCGGACGCAGGTTTCGGAACGATCATCCTGAAGGTTGACCCGCTGATCGGTGCGAAGAGAGAGTTCCTTGACCCGACAGAGATGGCGTCGTTCAATTCGGATGCGATGAAGGTGCTCTCCTCGTGCGGTGTTGTGCGCATGATTCAGGAGGAATTTGACAAGGTGATTGATCAGGTCGCTTCCGGAAAGTCAGGAAAAGACCTCGAACTGCCACACATTCTTGGAAGCCCTGAGAAGTGCGTTGAGCGCGGATGCTTCGAGAACCCGTACGCAAAGGCGAAGGCTCTTGCTGCGCTTCACATGGCGAACACGGTTGCAGCGATCAACTTCCCTGCCTGCTTCATACACAAGGACGTCGAGAAGGTCACGCTCACTGCGGCTGCCGGTCACGAGATGATGAGTGCAGCAGCGGTTCTTGCAAGGGAAGCACGTGAGATCGAGAAGTCGAACGACACGCTCTTCCGCCAGCCACATGCAGGGGCAGGCAACCTGTTAACAAAGAGCAAGCTCTACGACAAGCCAGAATAGGAGAAGAGAGAAGGGTGCAATTTAGCACCTTCTGTTTTTATTTTTTGTGAAAATGTAATAATCTTATTTTTCATCCGGATTCTCAGTGCCCCAGATTGACACCTGTCCCAAATTATTTATTATGAGTTCTCTCATTTGATCCCATGATCGACAGAAACGAGATCACGTCCATACTGAACGACTACGACGCAGACAACATGAAGATCGGGCTTGTCGCCTCGCATTCCGCACTCGATACGTGCGACGGCGCGGTCGAAGAGGGTTTCAGGACATTCCTGGTCTGCCAGGCTGGACGCGAGAAGACGTACACCAAATATTTCAAAGCAGAGCGAGATTTTGGAGGAAATCTGCTGCGCGGGATTGTGGATGATTTTACGGTTTATCAGCGATTTGACGAGGTTTTGAAGAAGGAGAACCAGAAGCAGCTGCGCGATGACAACATCCTCTTTGTTCCGAACCGATCATTCACATCGTACTGCGAGATCGGCGCGATCGAGAACGAGTTCGCGGTTCCGATGCTTGGCAGCCGCAATCTACTCAGAAGCGAGGAGCGGGGCGGCGAGGAGGATTATTACTGGATTCTGGAGAAGGCAGGACTGCCATATCCGGAGAGGATCGATGATCCCGAGGATATCGACGAACTGGTCATGGTGAAGCTCCCGCACGCTGTGAAGAAACTCGAACGCGGCTTTTTCACGGCGTCAGATTACATGGAGTATCAGGAGAAGTCTGAGTCGCTGATCAGGCAGGGCGTGATTACAGAGGATGCGCTTTCCGGGGCAAGGATCGAGCGATACGTGGTAGGTCCGGTCTTCAACCTCGATTTCTTTTACTCGCCGATTGAGGACACGATGAGTCCGATCGAACTTCTCGGAATCGACTGGCGGTTCGAGACGAGTCTCGACGGGCATGTGCGCCTGCCAGCGCCGCAGCAGATGACGCTTGTCGAGGGGCAGCAGATTCCCGAGTACACGGTCTGCGGGCACAATTCCGCGACGCTTCGGGAGTCTCTGCTCGATGGAGCGTTCGAGCTTGCTGAGAAGTACGTGAAAGCGACGCAGAAGCATTATTCGCCTGGAATCATCGGACCGTTCTGCTTGCAGACATGTGTAGATAAGGATCTCAATTTCTACATCTACGATGTTGCGCCCAGAATCGGCGGCGGAACAAACGTTCACATGTCAGTCGGGCATCCGTACGGGAACACGCTCTGGCGGAAGAATATGAGCACGGGAAGGAGGCTTGCGATGGAGGTGCGGCGGGCTGTTGCGGCAGGAATGGTCGCGGAGATTGTGACGTGAGTGATATAGAATTGCTGGGTCGGGGTATGAGTTTCATCCCATGCATACCAACCATAAAAACGCGCAATCGACGTACGCAAGTGAGGATCTGCCGACCGTGCCATGTGAGGTCACGCCTGATATGCCACTAACGAGCTTGAATCTGAACTGGCGGGAGAATGAGCTGCCTGAAAGAGGGCGGACAAAGCATGTCCACAGACTTCATCCGTGTTCATCTGCGGTTCATTACATCGTTCAACAGAAGGTACCACCATCATCGCCAAACACACATGCACCAGATGCGAGCGTCCCCCAGTCGTATTCCAGCCGTACTCGGGAATGCACCTCTGCGAGAAACATCTGATCGATGACGTCACGCGAAAAGCAAAACGTGATCTTCGGAAGTACAACATCCCACCCGGCACAATCGCTATTGCGTTAAGTGGCGGAAAAGACAGCTCCGCGCTCCTGCACCTCCTGCACACAATCCTCGCAACGAACCGGAAGATCAGAATCATCGCAATCACGATCGACGAAGGCATCAGCAATTACCGCGAAAAAACGATCGAGAACGCAATCAACCTCACATCCGACCTCGGAGTTGAGCATACCATAGTCTCATTCGAGGAAGCGTTCGGAAGAACGCTCGATGACCTCATAAAGACGAGCGACCGCCCGCCATGCTCAGTCTGCGGTGCGCTTCGCAAGAACCTGCTCAACAGAACCGCGAAGCAACTTGGAGCCAGCCATCTCGCGATCGGGCACAACCTCGACGACGAAGCGCAGACGATCCTCGCCAACCACCTGCGCGGCGATGTGCAGCGGCTGGTCAGGCTCTCACACACGACACGTGCGAGGGTGCAGCCAGGACTGGTGCCACGCATCAAACCCCTGCGGCACGTTCCTGAGAGCGAGGTCACTGCATACACGAGCGCGGTCGGGATTCGTGTCTGCCCGAAGGCGTGCCCGTACATGGGTGGAGCCTACCGGCTCGGGTTGCGGACGTTCTTGAACGAATTCGAGGCTGCACATCCCGGAACCAAACACGGGATCGTGCGCGGGTTTGACAGGATGATCGGTGCGCTCTCAGACGCGTATCCTCGGGCAACTCTTGTGCCGTGCCGGGTCTGCGGCGAGCCGTGCACGAGCGGACTCTGTCAGGCATGCAGGATGCTCGGCAGGGGATGACGAAAGCCAGAAGAGACCTCTATCATTTTCCGGGGAAGAGCCGAGCTTTGCGGTATCAGATCATCTGAAAAATGCGCCCGAACGACTCTTTTTGACTCCCGATCAGAATCAGGAAATTGAAAGTCGGGGTCGCTGCGAACCAATTTATGCCCCTTGCTCGCCAACGATGAGAGAAGAGATGCACCCACACAACAACTCCCGCAACCACAACCACCTCAACCACGACCGAGCCCATGATCGCCCCAACGATCACACACACGATTCCCGCAGCCCCCCGATCGAGTATCTCGATCATCCCGCCGATCTCAAGTTCCGTGTCTACGGAGAGACGATCGAGGAGGCGTTTGAGTACGCCGCACTTGCGATGTTCGGCGCGATGATCGATACTGCGACTGTGCATCAGACAGAGACACTCAAAATCGATCTCGTCGCAGATGACTGTGAGGACCTGCTGTATGATTTTCTCTCGGAGTTGCTCTACCTCTTCGAGGCTGAAGAGATCGTCTTCGGGTGGTTCGATGTGAAGCGAATCGAGGAGCGTTGCGGCAAGTATCACCTCATTGCGTGCGCATCCGGCGAAGAAATCGACACTGACAGGCACAGGTTTGGTATCGGCGTGAAAGCGGTCACGTTCCACGAGATGGTGATCGAGCGAACTGATCGCGGGTATCTGATCCAGGCGATCCTCGATACGTGACCGCGACTGTCAGGCGAAATCCCCGACCGATTGTGATTCTCCAGTTGAAATCAAGGGGTTGCAACCGACCAAATCTTTATATCAAATGCAGTCTTGAATAAAACCGCCGTCTGTTTCGGAATGGTCTCGAAATGGAAGTACGAGGCGGAATACGAAATCGGACTGAAGATAATGTGCTGATGGGCGGATGGACGGACGGATGGATGAAACACTACCGCTACGCGAACTGATCGACCTCGACGAACTTCAGAATATTCAGGATGGCTTTGCACGAACGTTGGGTGCGTCCTCTGTAATTTTTTCGGAGAATGGCGATGCGTTGACTCGTTTCAGCAACCCGGCTGGCTTCTGTTCCCTGATCCAATCGACAGCAAGAGGGCGGGAGTGCTGCTTCCGGTCATTCATGGAGATGGGGCGAAAAGCCATCGATTCGGACAAACCCGAGATCATGTACTGTTTTGCGCACGGTGCACATTTTGCTGCTCCGATCATAATCGATGGCGAGCGAAAAGCGACGATGTTTGCAGGTCAATTCATACCTGAGAAGTTCTCTTCCGAGCAATTGAGTGAGATCGGAGAGATAGCCGGGAAGATCGGCGTTGATCGTGATCGGTTGGTTGCGGAAGCAGAGAAGATGCACGTGATCGGGGAGGACGCAATCCGGAACTATGCGAGATCGTTGTCAAGTACCGTGCGGGTCATCGCGAGGCTGGGCGCGCAGGCGATCGAGTTGAAGCAGGCGTTTGATGCGCTCGCAAAGGCGCACGACGAACTGGAGCTCCGGGTGTACGAGCGGACAGTAGCGCTCGTTGAAGCAAATGAGGAGTTGAAGCGTGAGATCGCTGAGCGGAAACGTGCCCTGAGCGCGCTCAGGGAGGGTGAGGAGAAGTACCGCACTCTTGCAGAGAACATGTATGACATC
Source organism: Methanosarcinales archaeon (assembly GCA_021159385.1). Classification (GTDB taxonomy): domain Archaea; phylum Halobacteriota; class Methanosarcinia; order Methanosarcinales; family Methanogasteraceae; genus Methanogaster_C. The sequence goes on along the minus strand of JAGGRW010000022.1, from coordinate 17,701 downwards.
GTCTACTCAGCCGACCAAAACGGAATTTTGACCTACTTAAGCCCCCGGGTGGAGGAGTATGGCATACGTCCCGATGATCTGGTCGCAAGGAGTCTACTGGATGCGGTTCACCCTGACGACCGGGAGAAGCTTGCAAGGGACTTTGAAAGAACGATCAAGAAGGGTATGGAGTTCATAAGCACGTTTCGGATACTCGACCCGGATGGAGGGGTACACTGGTTCGAGGACTTCGGCAGGATACAGCGCGACAGAGACGGAGAGATAACCGGAGTTACCGGAGTTCTCAGGGACATAACCGAGCGAAAAAATGTGGAGGAGTGTTTGCGTCGTCGCGACACAATCCTTGAAGCATTGGGTTTTGCAACCGGGGAACTGCTGGATCCGACAGACATGGACGATCGTGTCAGCTGCGTGCTTGCGCGGCTTGGGCAGGCAGTGGGCGCAAGCCGTGCTTACATCTTCGAAAACAGTGTCTGCGACGATGGTGAGGCCGCGATGAACTTGCGCTGTGAATGGACGGCACCCGGAATCGCTCCGCAGATGGATAACCCGGAACTTCAGAATCTGCCTTACCTGACCGGCGGCTTTGCGCGCTGGGAGGGCGTCCTTCCCCGGGGCAAGATCATCAAAGGCTACGTGAATGAGTTTCCGGAGGGTGAGCAGGGGGTACTGGTTCCACAGGGGATCCAGTCCATCCTGATCGTACCGATCTTCGTCGATTGTGCGTGGTGGGGGTTCATCGGGTTTGACGACTGCATAAGAGAGCGCGATTGGACGCCAGCCGAGATGGATGCGCTCAGGGCAGCGGCTGGCACACTGGGCGCAGCGATCCAGCACAGGCGGGCGGATGACGCGCTCATGGCGTCGGAAGAAGAGTACCGCACCCTGATTGAGAATATTCAGGACGGCATCTTCGTAATCCATGACAGAGAGATCGTCTTTGTCAACGAGGCGTTCGCCGAAATGGCTGGCGCAACGGCAGAAGAGATCGTCGGAAGACCGTTCACCGACTTTGTTGCACCGGAGGACCTCGAGACGGTTGTGGATTACAACAGGCGAAGGCTCGCGGGCGAGGACGTTCCACCGGAGTATGCGTTCAATGGCTTGCATGCCGATGGCGTAACAAGGGTCCCGGTCACTATGTCGGTTGGTATCATCAAGTATCGTGGCAGGATCGCGGTGCTCGGAACTGTGAAGAGAACTGCCGGGCAGAACGCGGGAAGTTCGTGAAACTTCGTTTGGGGCAGCCACTCAATTCAAGGGCAGTGCCGTTGAGAAGCAGAGTTATGTCAATCAAAATAACATTGATCGGAACCGGCGTCGCCATACCCCAGCCGCACCGGGTGCAGTCTGGCATACTCGTCGAACTCGACAAGCCCGGCAAACCCGATGAACCCGATGGACTCGACGAGCCTGTACGGACGGTTCTGCTATTCGACTGCGGAAGCGGCGTTCTCCCGCGCATCGAGGACTGTACCGCGATCAGACACCTCTTCCTGACGCACCTCCACCTCGACCACGTCGCGGACGTCATGAGTCTCATAAAGGCGAAATGGCTCTGTAAAAGCTACGATCTCTCGATCTACGGACCAACCGGAACCAGTGCGTGGCTCGCAAGACTTTTTGACGCGTATTCCTATATGCTGGGCAGGATTGCGATCGATGTCGTTGAGCTGTCTGATCGGGATCGCGTCGCAATCGATGGGATCGAAGGCTACGAGATCGTCGCAAGAGCGACCGTTCACGCGCTGCCGTCGCTCGGCTACGGCATCATCGACGGCGCCGGCAAAGTGCGGCTCGTCTACTCCGGCGACACCGAGCCGTGTGAGGGGATCGCATCGATCAGCGACGGCGCAGACGTTCTGATTCACGAGTGCTCGTTTCCTGACTCTGTTCCGGATGTCACCAACCACACAACGCCTCTTGCGCTCGGCAGGATGCTGGACGCAATATCGGTCGGACGGGTCATCCTCACGCACCTCTACCCGCACGTCGTTGGGTTTGAGGATGAGATGGTGTGTGTGGTGCGCAAGCACTGCGGTTGTGACTGTGAGGTTACGATCAGTTGCGACATGGAGACGGTTACAATCGATTGATGAACGACTGTTGGTTGTCGATCGATTGTTCGATCGAATTGTGATTGGAATTAGGGAATTGCAGGATCATCGTCGCGGAAACCAAAGCATTTATGTATCGTCGAGACCGTATCTGATACGACCCCAGAATAGCGGGGTAGGGTAGCCAGGATATCCCGTCGGGCTCATACCGCTTGCGGCGCTGTATGTTTGCATTCATACCACCACAAAAAAGACGCTGTTTGCGTGCAGAAACCCGAAGATCGATGGTTCAAATCCATCCCCCGCTATCAATGCCAGCCATGAACCCACGACTACGCGATTTTGTAATCACAGACGATGACTGGATTTTTGCAGTATCAGGTTACGACAATGTCGGTGGCGTTCCGGCAGTCCTGCGGTACGTACCGGATCCGGACGGCGATCGCGAGGCAAACGGAATCAGGTACCGAAAACTCGATTTTGACGAAGCTAACAGGTTTATTGAGGAGAACCGGGCGTCATGGAACTTCTCGATTCCCAAGAGCGCAATCTCACATGTTCTCCGGACAGACGAACGCATTCCCGCGCTCATCAGGGAGGACCCGCGGGTTGCCGCGATCGTCGATCTCCTTAAGAGCGCGGGAGTCCCAATCGACGCGATGGGGGTCACGGGTTCGATGCTCCCCGGACTCCAGATCGAGAGTTCGGATATCGATTTTGTGGTGTACGGAAAGTACTGGTTTCTCGCAAGAGATGCGATCATGCGAGAGGTGCAGCGAAACGGGGGCGGGGACCGAGACAGAGACTGCGGCGGCGACAGTGGCGTGGATGGAAATTCTGACGATCTCCGCATCACAGAGATCGGAACAGAGATGTGGCACCGGATTTACGCAAAAAGAGTTCCGGAGATCTCGTTTGAGGAGTTCGTGATCCATGAGTTGCGGAAAGGGAACCGGGGCATGATCGGCGACACGTATTTTGACCTGCTCTTCGTTCGTGACTGGAGCCAGCTTCCTGTGCGGCAGGAGCGTGGCACCGACATGCGGCGGTGCACCATAACCGCGCGGGTGACGGCAGCGGATCTCGCATTCGACAGCCCCGCGGTCTACGAGATCGACCATCCCGTAATATCAGTTATTCTCTGCTACACGCACACTTATGCGGGGCAGGCGCTGGCTGGCGAGATCGTCGAGGCGCGGGGGATGATGGAAGCGACAAAAGACGGTCGCAGACGCCTCGTCGTCGGAACGACGCGTGAGCCTGTTGGGGAGTGGATGCGGTCGCTGACTCTTCTGGATCGCGGGGCGGGTTCTTCGTAGGGCGAAACAGTGAGACCCCCGTCGAAACGGGGTGTAACGTGCACAAAAATCCCGCTAAACCCCACTAACTCGCAATCGGCACCTCTCCGCTACCGACCGCAGGAACGATCGGCGGCTGCCCGAGATCAGCAAAGATCTGCTGTCCTTCGCTACTTACCACCAGTTTCACAAATTCGAGAGCGGTCTCACGATCCGGCGCGTTCTTCGGAACCGTTATCCCGTACACAACCGGCTTCCCGATAACGATGTTGTCGTTTGCCTGCACGACCTGCACAGTCCGGTATGTGTCCGCGTACTCGACACTGCAGAGGTCGATCTCTTCAGGCAGTTCAACAAACAACTGCCCATGCTGTTTTGCAACGCTCCGGTAGATGAAGTAGTAATCGATCTCACCTGCGTCCAGACCTGCGATCAGCTCCATCTCCATGCTGCGAACCATGAGCTTCTCGGATGGTCCGATCGACTCGGATTCCGGCATGTAGAGGACGTGAGTCCCGTTTGCTGCGTCGCATGCCATTGCCATATCGGAGTTCGCCTCGATCAGATCCTCGTAGATCATGTCGTCCCCGTAATGCGCTTCCGCAAGCTGGATCACCATCTGGGATCGGTATCCGCACGGATCGTCGTTCGGGTTCGAGAATCCGAAGTTGACGTCATCGCGCCTCAGGATCTCATACCAGTTCTCGGCGTTGATCTCGTCAGCGTAGCTGCTTCCCTCGACATAAGCGAGCACGATCCGGTTTCTTGCAAACTGGAGGTACCAGTCAGCATACTCCGGGTACATCATGCCCGGAATCAGCGAATAATCGGCTGACGCAACGACATCCGCTTCTTTGTGCAGTTCAGTAACCTTCCGGATCGTCTTTGCGCTGCCCGCTGCCTCGCACTGCACATCGATTCCGGGATGCGCTGCCTCAAAGATGTTCTCGAGTTCGGCAAATGGAATCGCCAGACTTCCCGCATGGAGAACTGTTAGCGTTTCTGATGATGTTTCGGTCGCAACGGAGCCGTCGCCCTCATCAGTTCCCGTGTCAGTTTCCGCGTCGGTTCCGGCACTGGTTCCAGCATCGGTCTCCGTGTCACTGATGCACCCGGGTGCCACTGCACCGCAGAAAAGCACCATTGCGATTACGAATATTGTAGTCTTCTTCATTGTATCACCTGTTTACCTGTCCTACTTATCTTGGTCAGTCGAACTGACCGGATCTGCCAGACGAATCATAAGGATATGGCTGGCATCGGCATCGTAATTTACAACTACTGCTTAAATAGCTTTCATTTATGAAATACGACAGTCAAGTGAGATCGATTGACACGATTCCGGGAACGGAAATCAAAAAAATGAATGGAACACGGATTGTGCATGTAACCGCATCTGTTACGAAAATGACCATTTCCGTGTTCCGAAACGTATACTCCACTCACCTTGCCTTACGCTACCTGCATGTCAAGCATTGCGAAATCCAGTCTAGCTGTCCCTCTTGGAGTCCAGTAGTCACACCTGTAGCATATCTGCATATCTGCAACCAGTTCAAGTTCAGAATTGCATTTCGGACATCTGTTTAACATTCCCATAGTTTTCACTCCGTGAATAATGATAACGCAGCCCATATTATTGGGCTACGCCACGCCTTTGTGCCCCAACACAAACCACATAAGTGAATCCCGTACCAGGAGATTCGTGGTAAAAAATAGGTTGTTGTGACACCGATATATACGTGGGTGTGATGCAAGTACTACGACGATGTCACGATAGTGTCACGATTCGTGACATCGATGACAATATGCTAATAAGTCACCCGGTATCAATGAAATCTGTCAAATTCACATATTTTGACGGCACATAGTCGAGAACTGTTCCGCAAGCATCCCCGATCCGCATCGTCGCAACGAGATTCTCGTACCGTCCGTGCGCAAGCCCGCTCGCAATCAATGCTGCGCCCTGCGCTGATTCTTTTGCGATTTTAACGCCATGGAATCCTTCCACCGGTCGAACCGGTGCAACAGTCGCAAGTCGTCTCGTCAATTCCGCTTGTAACTCAGGAATCTTTGACAACCTGCCCGAAAGCAGTATCTCGTCCGGCACCGTTGCGGCTGTCAGCGCGAGAACATTCCTGACCGCGCCATCCATGAGCGCAAGCCACACATCAGAATTGTGCGCAATCTCTTCCGGCGCGATCGCATTCTCGCTTCCGGCGAGCGTTCGCGCACCCCTCCCGGTCATGAACTCTTTTGGAAATCCGCGGAGCAGGTATGCGAGTTCTGAGTCCATCGCACCCATCGAGAGGAACCCGATGCCACCGCTGCTTCCACCGATACCATCAACGACTGCTCCTGCGTCTACCGCGATTGCTGCGGTGTGCGCGAATCCGATCTCAAGCAATATGAGCGACGTCTGATCGTAATCAATTCTACGTCTTGTCGCCTGATCCCGGATTGCGAGCGCACATGAACATAGCTTATCCGGCGTGCCCATATCGATCCGGTTGATCTTCCGAAAAGAGGGGACTGTCGGCAGGTGTATGACTCCGGGGATGAAGCAAACCGGGAGGCTGTGTTTCCCGAGTATCTCAATTAACCTGCGCATCCCGAGTATCGACTTCTTGTCGTCTTTTAAGACAAGAGACATCAGAAAAATGTCTGTAGGCGTTATATCCCGAATATTCTTAACAGGCACACCATAGCCGGAGGGACCAACTATCAAGTCAGGGCATACGTCCTTCAGGAGATCGATCACCGATTCCGGATCCGCTCCGATCCTGCTCGTGGGCATCGATACGTCAAGGATGATCTCATCACAGTCATCGGCAAGCCCGAAGAAGTCGAAGCTCTTTGTGCCGGGATCGATTCCAACAACGCGCGACATGGGGATGTGATTGGGGGTTCGGGTGTATAAACACCACCGCCCCTACATCTCTACGATCTCTGACGTTCCTTCCCGACCTATCACCGCACAACTGCCTTCTCGGATCGCTTTATCCGTCTTCTCTTCGTGCCAGATGATGAATAACGCTGAGCAGGCCCGGGTCGCTTGTGCGTTGCCCTGTTATGCTCTATCAGGCGAACCTTGCCTTTCCTGTTCTTGATCTTCACCCATTGGATGCTTCCTGTTTTTCCCATTCTCTACACCTCCGCGGCATACATCTTTATACTTTCGGCAGCTTCGACAGCGACTCACGGATGGCATCGGTCGGGTCTCCGGGATCAACGATCCTCCCGTTCAGGTAATCGTCGTAAGCGGTCAGATCGAAGTCTCCGTGCCCGCTTCCGCAGAAGAAGAGCACCTTCTCCTCGCCTGTCTTCCTGCACCGAAGTGCTTCTTCGATTACGCCATGCACGCAGTGTGCTGTCTCCGGAGCAAGCAAGAACCCTTCGGTTCTCACAAAGAGGAGCGCAGATTTGAAGACATCGGTCTGTTTGTACGCAACCGCGTCCATGTAGCCTTCGTGCGTCAGTTTCGAGACGAGCGGCGCGGCGCCGTGGTACCTGAGCCCGCCTGCGTGGATGCCAGCCGGAACGAATCTGTACCCGAGCGTGTACATCTTCAGAAGCGGGGTCATCTGCGCGGCATCTCCGAAATCGTACGCATACGCGCCTTTCGTCAGTGTCGGGCAGGACATAGGCTCACAGGATATGATCTTGGGATATCTGTCACCGTCTCCACTTTCTCCACCGTCTCCGCCATCTCTGCCCACCTCGCCTCGCAGAACATCCCCGATGTACGGGAAGACCGCTCCTGCGAAGTTGCTTCCGCCGCCCACGCATCCGAACATCATGTCAGGCGATTCTTCTGCTATCTCAAACTGCTTTTTCATTTCGAGCCCTATTATGGACTGGTGTAGCATGACATGGTTCAGAACAGACCCGAGCGCGTAATTTGCATTGTCATGCGTTGCTGCATCCTCCACTGCCTCAGAGATCGCCATCCCAAGACTCCCGGTCGTGTCAGGGGTCTCTGCGAGGAACTTTCTTCCGCATTCCGTCTTATCGCTCGGACTCGCAAAAACCTCGCCACCCCATGTCTCCATCAGCACCCTGCGGTACGGTTTCTGATCGTAACTGATTCTGACCATGTAGATCGTGCATTCGAGATCGAATAGACGTGTAGCAAACGATAGTGCAGATCCCCACTGTCCTGCACCCGTTTCTGTCGTGATTCGCTCGATTCCCGCTTTCGCGTTGTAGTAGGTCTGTGGAACCGCGGTGTTTGGTTTATGGCTTCCTGGCGGGCTCACACCCTCCCACTTGTAATAGATTCTGGCAGGCGTCTTCAGTGCTCGTTCCAGCCGCAGTGCGCGGTAGAGCGGGCTCGGTCTCCAGAGCTTATAGATGTCGCGAACCTCCTCTGGAATCGTAATCCAGCGATCGGTACTCATCTCCTGCTTGATGAGCGACATCGGGAAGATCGCGGAGAGGTCGTCCGGGGTCGCGGGTTCTTTTGTTGCCGGGTTCAGTGGCGGATCAAGCGGCGTCGGGAGATCCGCCTGAATGTTGTACCACCGCTTCGGTAGTTCGTTCTCGTCAAGTGTTATTTTTGTAGCGTTCATTGCAACAACTCCAGTATATCGACATCTTGGGGGGAACATTCTTATACGTTGTGGCAGGCGAGAGCCCATCCGGAAGTGACCGGCACACAGGCAGAAACGTCAGTGGCTGCGGCGATGGTTGCGGCAGGCGTGGTGTCGCGCGGCTGATGATGGGCGGCATGTGGAATGGCATTTCGATCTGGGGTTCGGGAGTGTTCTGGTGGATAGTTCCGGAATGGAAATAAGGAGTGATTCATGGCGCGACGTGGGCAGACTGGAAGTTTGGAAGCGCGTTGAGTTTCGGAGGGGGCGGAAATATTGTTTACACTCACATACACAAATTACACAGATTGGGTTTATTGCCACACGTTACCGGACACGTTCGCGTTTTCGGAGAGACCCCGTCACCATACCAGTCACGGTCACTGCCACAATTCGAGCGGATGTGGACCGATGCGAACGTATTTAAGTGGTTGCAATCCTCATCATAGAATCAGATATGGAATCAGACATCGACCTCATCATGCGCGCAACAGAAGCGCACCACAGGTGGTACAGGGACGCACTCCCGATGATCGCAAGCAACAACGTGACGAGCCGGAAGGTGCGGCTGCTTGCGGCAACGGACCTTGCTCACAGATATGCGGAGGGGGTCGTCGGGCACCGGTACTATCAGGGATGCAGGTACATCGACGAGATCGAGGCAAAGACGATCGAACTCGCGGAGAGGCTCTTTCGTGCGGAACACGTAAATGTGCAGCCGACATCAGGCGTGGGCGCGAACATCGCAGCATTCTTTGCGCTGGCAGACCCCGGAGACACGATCATTTCCCTTGACGTCCCACAGGGTGGACACATCAGCCACGTGCAGTACTCTGCTGCTGGTGTTCGGGGTTTACGCGTGGTTTCGCACCCGTTTGATGCGGAGACTATGACTATTGACCCGGATCGCATGGTTGCCAATATCCGCGAGATTGAGCCGAGAATCGTTCTACTCGGAGGAAGTCTCTTCCTGTTCCCGCATCCGGTCAGGGAGGCGTGTGACGCAGCGCGGGAGGTGGACGCAACCCTCGTCTACGATGGTGCGCACGTGCTCGGACTGATCGCTGGCAAGCGTTTTCAGGATCCGCTGCGTGAGGGCGCGTCTGTTGTGACCGGCTCCACGCACAAGACATTTCCGGGTCCGCAGGGCGCAATCATCGCATGTGACGAGGAACACTCAGATGCAATCGATGAAGCGGTCTTTCCGGGAACGGTTTCAAATCACCACCTCCACCATCTCGCAGGGCTTGCGGTCTCGCTTGCCGAGATGATTGAGTTTGGCGAGGATTACGCCTCGCAGGTCATCGCAAATGCGAAACGCCTCGCTCAGGCACTCTATGAACGCGGGTTCGATGTGCTCTGCGAGCCCTACGGGTTTACGGAGTCGCATCAGGTCGCAGTCAACGTAACAAAGACCGGTGGCAGCATCGAGGCTGCAACGAGACTCGAAGACGCGAACATAATTGTCAACAAGAATCTCCTGCCCGGCGACAACGTAACGAAGACGGTCGAGCCGTCCGGGATCAGGATCGGGACCCAGGAACTGACCCGCATCGGGATGGGTGCATCAGAGATGGATGCGATCGCTGAACTGATCAAACGGGTCGTGCTTGACAGCGAATCACCAACAAGCGTGAGAAGCGACGTCATCGAGTTGAAACGTGGGTACCAGAAGGTCTGTTACTGCTTCGATGACACCGATGCCTACGGATTCCCCGCGGTGTGATTCGCGCAATTCAAATCCGGCAGCAGACGACTGAGCGACTCTGGTGTAGATTGTGGAAGAGGTCATGGAAGGGATAGAAGGGATCATGGAAGGGATCACGATACCCGATTCAATCCGGTGTGAACTGGAAGAGATTGGCGGCATAGATGGAATCGTCAGGCTGCTCCCGGATGCCAGCAAAATAGAAGCTATCGCATCAATTATGAGTGTTTTATCCGATCCTGTGCGACTCAGGGTGCTTCTCGCACTCCGCATCCAGCCGATGTGTGTCTGCCTCCTCGTTGCAATGACCGGATACGCATACTCGAAGATGTCATATCACCTCTCTGTTCTCAAAGAGGGCGGTCTGATATGCTCAAGGCAGGAGGGGAACCATTTGATCTATTATGCGACTGATGCCGGCAAAAAAGTTACGGAATGGGTTAAACTGTTTTGAAGAGCGCATTCGCTCACATCAATCCATTGCAATCCCGTTTTATCCCGCACAGGTTTGTTCATCCGGTTCATTCGGCAGGAGCGCTCAATCCAAAAGCATCTGCCAGTTCCCTGCCGTGCCCGCCCAGCTGGGCGAAACATGCATCGATCTCAGAGATCGGTATGTACCGCTCGGTTCGATCACCATCCGGCGACTCGTATTTTATGACAAGTTCGCTCTTCGATGCCCCGTGTGCGATGCATTCCCTTGCAACGTTGCCATATTCCGCAAGAACAGTCTTCAGGGCATCGAAGGACGCCGAATCCTTGATCACATCCCGCTCATCAAACGTCATCGATTTCAGGTTCGACATATCGCGGTTTTTATCATCTTCGACATAATTGATCACGGCATTCATGAGCTTGATCGTGTTTGCGCCATCAATCTGTTTTGCGATCGTCTCATCCTTTGTCAGGTCAGCGGCATCACCTGTGCCGTACAGGAGGGCATAGTCATTGGTAGCACGTTTCATCTCGATACGTATCCTCTCATCGCCTTTTTTGTCTTCAAAGGTCGCATTCACGTATTGATCCGTGTATTCGATACTGACCGCACGGCAATTCGATACGTCGCGCATCTTAACCACATCTTCCTTGTGGAGTATTCCTGACGTCCCCCACAGCGGCACCGTGAACGAACCGACCAATCGCTTGATCGTGACAGGCTCCCTGAGCCACAACTCATAAACAACTGACAGATCGCCCAACTCCGCTGTGAATTCGCCATGAAGCGCACCCCCTTCATCTGTTGCAAGCGAGTGTTTGCACGCAGCGTTGTAGACTCCAAACTCGAGGAACGCCTCGAATATCTCGTAAATCTGCTTTGAGTCGCGATCGATCTCTTCTGACATGTTATTTAAAATCTTATCGCAATCATGTCCAATTTTTTCAACCTGCTGGCGCGCACAGGCTGTGCACGCATCCATCACAGACTTCTTGCAGATTTTAACGTCGTCGGTCTCGTCGTTCGCAGCGATAGCGTCCAATTGCAGCCGTGTATCGGTTTCAAACCGCTGCACCCTGGAAATTCTCTGATCCCGATCGTTCTTCCGCATTTCGATCTTCTTCTTTGTCGATATGACTGCGCTCTCCCGCGGGCACACGTTTCTCACCACTTCCAGAACATTTTTCATATCCTGGACGAAATCACGCTGCATCGACAGTTCAACAGAATCCTGATACAGATATCTCATATATTCCACCCCGTAATCGTTCTGTTATCTATATTACTCATATTACATATCAACACTAATTAATGTTCTGTCTGACCGGAGCCCGCGTCGCATATATCTACCATCGCAACAGATCAACCTGTAATGATGCGGAGAATCAGCAAAAAGCAGGTTCACCGGTACCGAACGCTCACGAAAGTTGCGATCAAGTACGGTTTTGGTTATCTGGTCGATCGGTTCAATCTCCACCCGGTACGGTCGCTTAAGGATCGCGTTGCTGGAGCGAAGAGCGCATATCCTGAATTGTCAGACCCGGAACGGCTCAGGCTGATGCTCGAGGAGCTCGGACCGACCTACATCAAGTTCGGGCAGATTATGAGCACTCGGTACGATATCCTCCCGAAAGAGTACATTGCAGAACTCGAAAAGTTGCAGGACGCGGTGCCGCCATTCGGTTACGAGGAGGTCTGCGAGATCATTGCAGAGGAGTTCGGCGCACCTGTCGAGATGATCTTCGCATCGTTCTCGCGCCAGCCGTTTGCGTCGGCGTCGCTCGGTCAGGTGCATCTTGCCACGCTGCACTGCGAAAGTGACAGAGACTGTGAGGGCGACGGTGGAAGCGAGAGTGGGGGCGATTGCTGCGAACAAGTTGGCGAACGGGTCGTTGTGAAGGTGCAGCGCCCGGGAATAAGAGAGATAATCGACGCAGACCTTAAGATTCTCCGCGATCTCGCACGTTTTGCGGATCAGCACATCGAGGAGGTGAAAGCGTTCAATCCGGTCAAATTAATATCGGAATTTGAACGCATCATCCATGCAGAGCTTGATTACACGCTCGAAGCACAGAACGCTGACGAATTTCGTGAGAACTTCGCTGGCGACCCGACTATCTACATTCCGGAGGTGTACTGGGATTATACCCGCTGGCAGGTTCTGACAATGGAGTTCATCGACGGAATCAAGGTATCTGACATAGGGGCAATCGTTGAGGCGGGTTTGGATCGCAAAGTAATCTCTCGCAATTTTGCGACCTCGTTTCTGAAACAGATATTCTTGCACGGCACGTTTCACGGAGATCCGCATCCCGGGAACGTGCTTGCGATGAGGAACAGTGACAATGTCGTGGCGTTTATAGATTTCGGGATGATCGGGCACCTCGACCGGGTGGCGAGAGATGATCTTGTGGACTTCTTCATTGCTGTCTCCGAGAACGATTCCGGCACCGTCATCGATGTGTTTGCGCACACCGGCGCGATCAGCTACGATGAGATCGATCTCCCGCAGTTCCGGTTCGAGATCTCGAACATGATCAACAAATACTACGGAAAATCGCTTCGATACGTGAACACCGGTGTCATGATGCGTGAAATGATCGACATGGTCACAGAATACCATGGAAATGTCCCGTCCAACCTCATACTCCTCTCAAAAGCACTGATGATCGAAGAGGAGGTCTGTTCACGACTCGATTCTGGTTACAACCTCAGAGATCTGGCGAAGCCGTTCATACGGAATCTAGCGCTGGAACGCATGAGCCCGGTGCGCATCGTCCGGGAGTGGGTGCGGATGATTCCCGGATTCGGGAGGCTTGTGCGTGGGTTTCCGCACCGGATCGACCAGATACTTCTGCGTGCCGAGAGAGGGACGCTGCGCCTTGAGTTTGAGCATCACGGGCTTGACCACATCGTCTCCGAACTTGATCTGATGAGCAATCGCATCGCGTCGAGTATGATCATCTCCGCGCTCATTCTTTCCTCTGCGTTGATCATACAATCCGGCATGACGCCAGCCGTATGCGGGGTTCCGGTGCTCGGAATCCTCGGATTTGTGATTGCAGGCATTCTCGGGATGTGGCTCATCTATTCCATGCTGCGGTCGGGGCGGTTGCGATGAGTGAAGATCTCGATCTCGATCTCACGACTCCAGAGCACAACGCACCATCTCCGCGATCTCCCCGAACCCGATTGTCTTGTTGACCACGTCCTCCGCACCCGCATTCATGGCTTCTTCGATCAAGCCCGGATCGGAGTAAGCCGTGACCACATACACCTTCGCATCAGGGCAGTCTCCAATAATCTTTTCGGTAGCCTCGATGCCGCCCATAACCGGCATCCGCAGATCCATAATAACGACATCAGGTCTTGCGCCACCTTCTGCAAGCTGCCGGTACATCTCAAAAGCGATCTCTCCGTTCTCTGCGATGTGCGTTTCGATGTCATCGTCGCATGCACCAATGAACATAGCCATCAACTCGCGGATGTCCGGTTCGTCGTCCGCGATCAGTATATGGCGAGTCATGTATCCACACCATTAGACTGTTTGCAGGAGGTATCGGCGTCCGGATACTCTGTTGCGGTAGCGATCCGTGAGCCGATGCCTTCTGTTACGTTATGGTTCAGTAAACCCCCATCCCCACCGTAATGCATAACCACCCTATACTCTGTCATTCTTAATATTTTTTTTGGTGCTCAGGGCTTTGTGTATAGTCCCAAAGACCGCACACCTGCTCCCCCGCCGCCCTGCGATTTGACCATAAACGATTTAAGTATGAACGACCAATGCAGTCACGTAATCCAACTATGACGGGATACAGAGGGTGATTGCGCCTTTTCGGCATGTTTGCAACAACCGCCTTCGCCACTGTCATAAACGAATGCCCGCAGGTGATAGGTGTTGCAGAAAGGTGCTGGAAAGGCTATGCAAGTCACAATCACCACAGACGACCGTGAAATGCGGTTCAACGAAGATGGGAATTGTAATATGGGGTGTTAAGTGCTTTCAATCCTCTATAAAATGCACCATCAGTGTTTTTTCATCGAAACATACCTGAAATTTTTGAAAAATTCCCATTCTCCCCAACAATCTGGGAACCTCTTCCCGGTCTGCAAAACTTATCTTTGCGTCAAATTCCACATCTCCTATTCGTATCGCAATCTTATGGATATAAACTTTCATCAAACCGCCCATCACTCCACCAATTAAGTGCTCTTCTCCACTTTTCAAATTATATCCCAATAAATCACAATCTGTTCTGGTAAACAGACTGATATCCGCTCCGGAATCCACATAAGGGTAGAATAAGTACCAGTTTCCATTGTTTCCTTTGAGATGCACACTCGCTATTGGTCGGTATATTTCCTTTTCTATTCTTGCCCTCTCTTTCCTGTACCCAAAAGAATATCGCTCACTCACAGGATCATCATCTCCTCTCTCGGAATATAAAGAAGACCGATTTCATCGGTTTTTTTCTCCGGAAAGAGTTCTTTCGCTTTCTGAAACGCTTCTCTTGCAGTATCTCCGGAAGATACGATTCTACCTTCGACTATTGCTGCATGTCTCCCAGCATACTTCCTCTGCTCTTCCAAACTGATCTGTGGAACCTCTATTACTGGCATAGTGATCACATTCCACGTAATCATTGCCATACCGATGGTTATAAACATTTCTGATGGATGTGTTATTCACGCTATACACCACTCGCGCCCCAGCCCCCGCCGCCCTGCGATTTGACCATAAACGATTTAAGTATGAACGACCAATGCAGTCACGTAATCCAACTATGACGGGATACAGAGGGTGATTGCGCCTTTTCGGCATGTTTGCGAACAAACGCCAAATGTGGCTGGCAGCCGGTGGTTGCCATGCGTCACAAGCACCACAGACGACCGTGAAATACGATCTGATAAACGTGAAAACATAGAATGAATAACGTTCAAGTGATTCAAATATCTCTGATAACAGCATGAACGAAACACTTTATAGAGAACCCGGAGCCGGGTGGGCAACCATCTCAATCGCTGAACGTAAGAGTATTGTTCACCATATCGGATTAACAGAAGAACAATTATTTACGGCGGGGTTGTCAGCATATCTCAAGGGCATGGTGAGAGAGTGCATGCGTGATAGATTAACCATTCTTGCAAGATATGATGTTTCTTCCGCACAAGAATTGGAAGAAAAAATAATAAAAGGTACTGCAAAAGAGCATCCCGCGTGGGAAGATCTGATAACACTTGAAAATCTGGATGCAGAAAAAAGAGAACTTGAGAATGATATCAAGCGTATACAAACGTCTTTCAAAAATCGCTTTGAATGAATTTAGCGATATAGCAATTGAAAGTAGAATTTTATCACTACCGACGGCATGCCACTGAAGATCAGGTTGTATTTGATCGATGACACCATTGTTGATATCCGGATTTCTGCCAGCGGGAAGTATTCCTATCACTGGGAACAAAGAGATATTCGTGACATTGTTTATCGGCACGATAATGCACCGCATGAACGCTGGAAATATGTGAAGACGTTTCCAAAACATTTCCACTGCGAAAGCGAGGATAATGTATGCGAGAGTGATATAAGTGATGATCCGGAAGAAGCGATAAGGGAGTTTCTGTTATTCATAAGAGTTAAACTGAAAGAATACTTCCTATTGGAGAGCGGACAATAAATATCGGATGATCGGATTTATTTATAATTTATATTTTAATAAAATAAATGTGCCTTTGTGCATTTTTTCATCCATGAATACTCGGCACGGCATAAACTGCGCTTTTTGCACGATCGTTAATATATGGCTCTGTTCTTTCTGGTCTCCGCGCCTTTGCGCTTTTCTCGTTCTCGATTTAACGCAAAGGCGCAAAGGCGCAGAGATGCAAAGGGTGGCGTTAAGCTCTGGTTGCACATCCAACTGACACTTATGCAAAAAAGCTCAATTGTGGCGGTGCGAAGTATAACGGCAAAGAAAAACCATATATTGTCGTAACAGTGTTGATGCAATGCAATAACATTTAAGTACTTCCATGTTAATATCTGATATGGTGATGGCATGACCGACACAAACCACCAACACAAAAACAACATCACGGCATGGATCAGCGACGTACAAAAAACCATCTGGAATGAGATCAGGCTCAAAGAGTCAGTACATCCAGATCATCCTATTGGATGGAGTGAGTGGGTAGCACAGAAGGTCAACCTCGCGCTCAATGCGGCATCACTCCAGCATGACACACCCACCGACACGGTAGAGGCAGCACACCTTCAGAGGCAGATCACTAAACTCCAGGATCGAATCAGAGAACTTGAAGCGCGGGAGATCGGAGTGAGCGATACGCGGATCCTGCGGATACTATCCGCAGATGAGTTTATGGACTTCGATGATGTTGTGCAATCCCTGATCGATAATGAGGCAGAGGCAGCATACGAAGCCATACAGCGATTGGCAGCAGATGGTGAGGTTGAATGTGATAAAGACGGCAGGCGGTGGAGGTTGAAGGCATGAATCCATTTGAGGATTATATCTCTGAACTGGAGATGTTGGGTCGTAAGCCATCCTATATCCGATCAATCAGGGGATCAGTCAATGGTTTTTGTGCTGCTATAGGATGCGATACCATTGACCCTGTGCAGATCACAGAGCGGGATATTAAGGCATGGATTCATGTTATGCGTTCAAGGAATCTGTCAGACGCAAGCCTATATGAGAACGTGGGCGATCTCCACAGGTTCTTTAACTTCATGATCGAATCACCGGATCATGATGGTGTTACAGTCAACCCCTGTGCAAGGATATTCAAACGATTGTCGAGAGGCAGGCAACAGACACGGAGACCATTTAAGACGGTTGACGATGTGGGCAGGATGATCAGGACCGCGTTTAATCCGAGAGACAGGGCGTTACTCACGCTCATCGCAAAGCTTGGACTGCGCAGAGGAGAGGTCACCGGACTGGATGTTGTTGATGTCAACCTCGATGACCGGATGTTGACGGTTAAGCAGCACGCCGATCACGGCGCAATCATGCTTCCGGGACGTAAAAACGGGGTTGAGAGCACCCTACCATTAGATGATGAAACCGTTAAGGTTCTCAAAGTGTGGCTTGCGGTGCGTCAACCTGTGGATGGTGCGTTATTCGTATCACGAAACGGTTTAAGGCTCGATAACGTGACAATGTGGAAGATTGTTAAGGATCATGCAGCTAAAGCGGGACTTATGACCAATGGAGACAACATAACGGTGCATTACTTCCGGGCATGGTGCACATACCAATTAACGATTAACGGATGCAAACCGGAGATTGTACAGGTTATACGGGGGGACGTGGCTAATACTATGGCAAACTTCTATACACGAGAGATTCTGTCATTCGATGATGTGAGGAGAGAGTATCTGAAGGCTGTTCCGGTGTTTGGGATTTAATCGAAGAGAAAACCATAATTGAAATTTAACTGATCCAATTGGTTAAAGAACAGTATCCAATCACCATCTGTCAAGGTTAAGACGTTTTTTGAGTCTCTAATCATGTTAACATACATCTGATGTTGCATTTGAGGATCAGCGAGCAAGAAGCTAACAACATACTTCAACGCCAACCAGTTATGTT
>JAGGRW010000062.1 GCA_021159385.1 Methanosarcinales archaeon | reverse complement strand
CAATCGCGCCCGCTCCAATCAGTGCGAGGAGTCCGACGAGAACCAGGACCCCAAGGTGCGTCAGGATCGGGATATCGCGTGGTGGCGGTGGGATGGCTTGCAGATACTGCGTCACACTGACCGACCCGCCCGGAGCAAGTTCCATAGCGTTCGCTTCGGTATTCCCCCAGTAATACGCGATGGCGCTGTCGGCTCCGGCTCCGGCAAGGGTCTGCCCGGTGGGCGTGTAGTCGAATGCGTGATCGAAGACGCCGTCGCCTGACGAGCCCCACGCAGCAAACTGCAACAGGTCGGGAGCCGTCGGTTGTGGCGACAACTCACCAATTCCTCTTGAAGTCCCAACGATTGTGAATATCGAACTGTTCGGATCGTTTGTCGCGTTATATCTCCTGAATGTCGGCGAAGCCCATTCGCATTCTGTTTCGATCCAGTCGGAAGTGTGATAGCTGTGATACCTCTCTGCAAACCACGATCCGTCCTCTTCATCGATCATCAGGTCCCACAGGTACCTGATGCCCACACGATGAGTGACCGCGTCGTTGTTCGTTACGGTGGTCGTAACCCGAACCATCGAATCGTCCGGTGTCGTTCCCGCAACCGCGATGGCCTGGCATATTAACAGACCCTCATCCGTCGTCCACGTTGTATGCACCTCGTTGCCAGCACCAGTGGTTGCGGGAGAACAGCCATCCAGAGCCGTAACAATGTACCCGGCAGACGGGGCAGGTCCACCTGTCGTCGAGACATATTCCCTGCCGGCGTCATACACCCGAACCGTCAGGTACGTGCTTCCGGGATCGTGGTCAGCGCCACCGTACAACACGTTCCTGTTCGGCACCGGATGACCTGAACCTGTTGCGATGGTGTAGGTGCCCTCACCCCAACGACCCGCCACATCCTGCACCGAGACGTAGTATATCCCGTTATCGACATCTGTTGTGTACTTTCCGGTTCCCATCACACCCCTCACACCCATCGCATCCATTGGGCTCACCATGCCTGTGCCCGCACCACCACCGGAACCCGGATCGCCCAGTTTCGTTGCGGCTGAAATCGGCGTTACGAACGCTGTAACCATCGACAGAGCCATCACCACAGATAACCCTATTATCTTCATCTTTCCATATCTTCTCTTATTCATACGCGTGACCCCCCCACGAGGCTATGTGTACTACATGCCGCTATTGATATTAACAGTATCGATTGCGATTGCGGTTACACGGAGTTGCATGGAGCGCTGCCAATCCGACATCTGCAATCTGCATCCTGCAATCCGCATCAAATTGGGAGCCAAACCATCCGTCAATATTATATACCAGAATCGCAATCATGAACCTAGTGGTAGAATTGCCTTACACAATCGATTACATACACGCAAGAGAGATTCTGGACTCACGCGGGAATCCTACCCTTGAGGTCGATATAGCCACCCCAAGCGGATTTGGACGCGCCGGTGTGCCGTCCGGTGCATCGACCGGCACGAACGAAGCGCTCGAACTCCGGGACGGCGACCGCGCCAGATATCACGGAAAAGGCGTCTTGCGGGCTGTCGAGAACGTGAATACTGTTATTCGGAACGAGATCATCGGAATGGATGTGCGCGACCAGCGTGCAATCGACCTTGCCATGATCGATCTGGATGGTACGCCAGATAAGTCAAAGCTTGGCGCAAACGCCATACTGGGAGTCTCGATGGCTGCCGCACGGACTGCCGCGGATTCCGCGGATCTTCCGCTCTACGCATATCTCGGCGGCGCAGGCGCATGTACACTCCCGTGTCCGACTATGAATGTTCTGAACGGTGGCGAACATGCCGGAAACGATCTTGCGATCCAGGAGTTCATGATCCAGCCAAAGGGCGCGCCATCATGCACCGAATCGATACGCATCTGCGCCGAGATATATCACGAACTGAAGAGTATTCTCACGAAGAAGTACGGAGCAGGCGCTGGTAATGTCGGCGATGAGGGCGGATACGCGCCGCCGATGGATCACACGAGTCAGGCGTTTGACGCGCTCATTGCAGCGATCGAGGAGATGGGTTACACAACAGAAGAGGTTACGCTCGGAATCGATGCTGCCGCATCCGAATTCTTCGAGAATGGGAAGTACCATATCGATGGCACCGTGCTTGACGGCGGCGAGATGGTTGACTACTATCGCAACCTCATAAAGACGTACCCGATCCTGTTAATCGAGGATCCGTTTCATGAGGATGCGTTCGATGACTTCGCGGAACTGACCAAATCGACAGATCGGATCATAATCGGCGACGACATCTTTGTGACCAACATCAAGCGGTTGCAGCGCGGAATCGATGTTGGTGCTGCGAATGCGCTCTTGCTCAAGTTGAACCAGATAGGGACGGTATCGGAATCCTTTGATGCGGCGAGACTGGCACATCGGAACGGATATCGGGTTGTTGTGAGTCATAGGTCAGCAGAGACGTGCGATTCCACAATCGCCGACGTTGCTGTCGCTGTTGGTGCGGATATTCTCAAGACCGGCGCACCAGCCAGATCCGAACGGACAGCCAAGTACAACCAGCTCATACGTATCGAGGAGGAGCTTGGCGAGGCAGCGGAATTCGCCCGGATATGAGAAACATATATATAGGGAATATATGAAATAATTAATTGGGTGATGTGTATGAGTTCATTTCAATCGAAGATCAGGAGACGGATGGAACGGTACCTTGAACTGGATACGGACGGCATCAGGTATGCCGTCATGAAAACCATCCTCAAGGTGAGAGAAGTGACTGTGGACTACCTCTACGACATTCTCTCCAAGAAATTCAATATTTCCCACAAAACGGTTGCGTCGATGGTTGGATACATTCATTCCAAACTCGGCATCATGCATGCGCATAAGCAGTCGTACAAGACGCACATCGTCTACACGCTGCGCGATGAGTATGTCGATCTCGTGCAGGCCGTTTTGAGGCGGTCTGTAGATGCGAGCCGCCAGACCGCGGCGACTGCGACTTCAGCGGTAGCGGCATGACTGTCAGTATGGCATGACCGCGACAGCATGACGCTGGTGAAGGAGGCTCCCCGCACCTCGACGAGCTTCATCATCAGGTCGGACGCAAATACGAGGGTGACCGCGTCCCGGGATCCGTTTTACGAGTTGATGCGGCGGTTATTTCAGGATGAGGGCACCGCAATAAGAGGACAGAGATTTCTTGAGATTATAATCGAACGAGAGGAATCCGGAAGCCCGATGCAAACGAATGAGTGGCGCCAGATGTTAGATGAGTTTGGGATCAGCAGATCATCGTTTTACGCCATGCGAAACAAGCTGCTCGGCGCAGGAATGATCACGAACAAGAAGGGCGTTTACAGGTTGTCGGGGCAGTTCAGTAAAGACTTGATCGACATTGCGCGGTGGTGGTGGGTTGCTGTTTTGAGGCGGGATCTGGGCGGGTTGTGATGCCACGCGAGGTTCATAAGATTCACGAGATTCACGAGACCATATTTATAACTCGAAGAGACAATCACAGTTGCGGAAGGTTGAATCATGCAGCTATTGTTAATCCACTCTGATTACATCGAATACGAGACGAAGAAGAAGACTCCGGTCGCAGAAGAGATCGAGCCATCTCTTAAGCGCGGCGGCATGGAGGACGCGCTCACCGCATTTGTTGCGGTTGAGACTTATGACGAACCGGATCCGGACAGAACCGCGCAGAATGCGGCAGCCGAGATCAAAAAGACCGCCGAACAGGTGAAAACCGGCCGGATAATGCTCTACCCGTATGCGCATCTCAGTTCAGAGCTGGCAAAGCCATCAGTTGCGGTCGATATTCTGAAACAACTCGAAGAAATCCTGTCCCATGATTATGAAGTTGCGAGAGCACCGTTTGGATGGTATAAGGCGTTTCGGATCAGTTGCAAGGGACATCCGCTCTCCGAACTCTCACGGACGATACGGCTTGGGGAGGGAGCAGAAGGGGCAGAAGGGGCTGGAAGAGATAGAAGCGGCGAGAGAGGCGGAGAAGATGAAAGAGCTAAAACAGACAAAAAAGAGATCGTATCCGAAGCTCTGAAGTCGGAAGAGAAGGCGGTCTCGCACTGGCACATCCTGACAACGGACGGAGAGCTTCTACCGACCGACGAGTTTGATTTCGCAAAACATCCCGATCTAAAGCGATTTCTGGATTATGAGGTCTCGAAGAGCCGTGCTGTGGACCGGATTCCCCCACACGTCGAACTGATGAAGAGGCTCGAGCTTGCAGACTACGAACCCGGCTCGGATTCGGGAAATATGCGGTTCTATCCAAAAGGGACTCTTGTGAAGAGGCTTCTTGAGGATTACGTCATCGACACGGTCGCAAAGCGCGGTGCGGTCGAGGTCGAGACTCCGGTGATGTACGACGTGAACCACCCGACACTGAAGAAGTATCTCGACCGCTTCCCGGCAAGGCAGTATTCGATCGAATCAGACAAGAGATCGTTCTTCCTCCGATTCGCGGCGTGCTTCGGGCAGTTTTTGATGAATCACGACATGACAATCTCGCACCGGAATCTCCCGATGAAGATGATCGAGATGACCAGATACAGCTTCAGGCGGGAGCAGCATGGCGAACTGGTCGGGCTCAGGCGTCTGCGCGCATTCACGATGCCTGACATGCACACGCTGTGCAGCGATATGGAGAGTGCGATTGCGGAGTTCAAGGATCAGTATGCGATGTGCATGGATGTGCTCGCCGACATAGGTCTTGCGGACGATTACGAGGTTGCCATCAGGTTCACACGAGATTTCTACACGGAGAACCGGCAGTTCATCGAAGAACTGGTTAAGATCGTGGATAAGCCGGTACTGATCGAACTATGGGATTCCAGATTCTTTTATTTCGTTATCAAGTTTGAATTTAACTACATCGACGCGATGAACAAGGCGAGCGCGCTTTCGACGGTCCAGATCGACGTTGAGAACGCGGAACGGTATGACATCAAATACACCGACAAAAACGGAGAGAATCTGCGTCCGACGATCCTTCACTGCTCTCCGAGCGGCGCGATCGAACGGTGCATCTACGCACTCCTCGAGAAAGCATATCTTACGTCCGAGAGCGGGGCAGTCCCATCGCTTCCGACGTGGCTCTCCCCGACGCAGGTCCGACTGATACCGGTCGCAGAGCGGCACCTCAAGTACGCGGAGGAAATTCTCGGTGCACTCGTTGGCGTCAGGGTCGATATCGACGACCGTGAGGAGACTGTCGGGAAGCGCATACGCGCAGCTGGCAGGGAATGGATTCCTTATGTCGTCGTGATCGGGGATCGGGAGGTTGAGAGCGGCGTTCTCAGCGTGACAGTCCGCTCAGAGTCGAGGAAGGTGGAAGAGACCGCTCAGGAACTGCGCAACCGTGTCGCATCCGTGACCGCGGGGATGCCGTACCGGCAGATCAATCTTCCGGTGATGCTGTCGCGGAGGGCTGTCTTCTTCGGGTGATCGGTGTGGCGCAGTGACATGGCATATTGATATGACATAATCGACACAAGAAAGTCACAACAGAATCAATCGGATTACCGAGGAGAATAGAGGAGGTTGCAATGGTCAGAAATCAATACGAACACGAACTGGAGCGATTGAAGGAACAGATCGTGGAACTGGGCGGCATTGTCGATGCGCTCATCCGCGATTCTGTCGTTTCACTGAAGGGGCACGACATGTCGCTGGCTCAATCAGTGATCGAGCGGGACGGTGGGGTGGACAATCTCGCATGTGAGATCGAGAAGCTGTGCCTGCGACTGATCGCGCTCCAGCAGCCAATGGCTGTCGATCTGCGCACGATTGCAACAGCACTCAAGATACAGATTGATCTTGAGCGGATGGGCGACCTTGCTGTTGATATCGCGCGGGTCACGATATACACAAAAGGCGAGCCGCACGTAAAACCATTAATCGACATCCCCCGAATGTCAGATATGGTGCGCGAGATGCTCGACTCCGCAATCAGGGCGTTTCACGACTCGGACGGCGATCTTGCGTACCAGACCGCAGAACAGGATGACCTCGTCGATGGACTGTACGATCAGGTGCGGCGGGAGCTTTTGACCTATCTCGTTGAAGACCCGAAGAAACTTGCCAGCATCTCGAACCTGCTCTTTGTGTCGAAGTACCTCGAACGCATCGGCGACCACGCGGTTAACCTCTGCGAGAACGTGATCTACATGGCGACAGGGGACCGGGTGCATCTGAACTGATGTACGGATGTGAGAAAATACTTTACAACAACAAACAATCGACCCTGTTTGGTGAAAAAACCACTGAACAAGAATATCTTGGACTGGTTAGCAAACAATATACATTTTCAGAGGCGATAAGTGTATTGGATGAGGTTGATTGGGATTTTAAGGATTTTACCACCCAATATCTCACCCACCGGTTCCATTCTTATCCTGCAAGATTTATTCCCCAGATACCGTTAACGTTCATCAAATTGTTTACGGATGAGGGAGATACCGTACTGGATCCGTTCTGTGGTTGTGGCACGACCATAGTTGAATCCTTTTTAAACAACCGAAATTCGATCGGAAATGACTTCAATCCCCTTGCGACTCTGATAAGCAAAGTAAAAACCACATTGGTCGATGAAACCGAATTCAGGTATTTGAATAGAAAATTATCGGTCATGAAGCGATATTTGGATCTGGATTATAAAAGAGTCGAAGATAGAGCAGAACACTTACCGAACAGAAAGATTAGTAAGATATTCAACAAGGTTATAATCTCAAAATTGGAGGCAATCCGTGAGACCTTATTAGAAGTCAAGGAAGAAGGACATGATGATCTGTACGATCTCGGAAGAACTGCCTTATCATCAACAATCTGGGCACTTGTAGAGAATGGGAACGGCGTCAATGTCGATGATTTATTCTTAAGAAAAGTCAAATCCATGAGAGAGAGACTAAATGAAACTGCTAAGGTTGTTAAAAATATTCCGGACGTAAAGACGATCAATGGCGATTCACGAAAATTGGAAGTCGAAACGGATTCGATAGACCTTATCGTTACATCTCCGCCTTATGTGAATGCATTGGATTATTATAGGGCACACATGTACAATATGCTTTGGCTTGGAATGGATTTTGATCTATTCAGAAAGCATGAGATCGGTGGACACTCTCATTTTATTGCCAACCGATTCAGATTGCTTTCAGAGTACCTGGGCGATATGCTTCGTTCAATGATGGAGATGAACAGAGTCCTTACGAAGGACAAATTATGCGTAATTGTGGTGGGAAATTCCAGTCTGGAATATGAATTGATCGAGAGCCATAGATTCTTTGCGGAAATGGCAGGACATATAGGGTTTAAACCGATAAAAACAATCCACCGAAATATTGATAAAACAAAGAAATACACAAGCGCTGACGTTGGAAAAATAGACGACGAATACATACTTGTGATGCAAAAGACGGAAGATGCGGAAGTTACTGCCGATGACGATAATTTCATATCCGAAATTGTAACAGAACAGATGACTGATTTCAGTGAGCAGATAAAGAAGGTTCAAGGAACGTCGATTAGAGGTAGAATGCCGACAAAAGAAAGACTGCTAAAAAATATCGATAGGATCAGCGATGCGATAGAAACGATTCCACAGGATATTAAAATAAAGGTGTGATGGTGAAGATATGAAAAAATTGCTCAGTAAAATTGTATATTCGGTGTTGGCTGGAGAAGATTACAGGACGTACGTTCTTGCAACAATAAACAAGAGATTTATCGATAAAGTGGAAGAATTGACCGCTGAAATCTTTGAATACAAAAGAGAGGGTGGCAATTGGCTGGAAAATCTACTGGATGATACCTATAAAAAGAAAGGGAAGGAGAATAAATTTAAACTCCTGTGGTTTGGTGGGTTGAACGATAAGACTGTAAAGAACATGACCGGTGGAACATCCAAAAAAGAAGTGTGCATAGAACTGGGAAAACAAAATATCGAGGCTCTGAAGTTGTTGTTAACAGAAATTGAGAGGGATGTTCCATATCAAATCAATATAGTAATTAAGAAGGGCACTGAACAGGTTGAGTTGGACGAATTAGAGAGTATGATTTTTGTCAACATCATTTCGGCGATGAAACTTACAATCCAGGGAGGGGCATGGAGTGAAGTTGGAAAACAAACGGAAAAAAGCCTTTTGTTTGCGATTTTTCAGATGTTGAGTGTTCCGAAAGATGATTATGTCTTGATATTCGATGTAATGAAGAAAAAAGACCTGGTTGGAAATCGAGAAATCGATGCCATAGTCTTCAACAAGTATAGAGAGCCGTTGACCATTGAGTTAAAACTGCTCGGAATCGGAAATCCGGAAATCGGGGATGAGGCACTTGCTCGAAGAGTTGATCTGTTCCTGATCGACAGACTGTCAGACATGATGATAAGGGAGTCCGATGAGGTGGGAGTTAAAGTGATCGAATTTCGGCAGGAGAATCCTTTGATGGAAATTTACAGGTTCCTTTCCGCAAAGAATGTGAGTTGCAGCCCGCCTGATGAAATATCCTACGAACGACTGGAAGCGAGAATAAATCAGACACTGGAAGAGTGGGATGAGTCAAAAGAAGGATTGAAAATCATTAAAACGTTGAAAGAGTTGACAAGGTGATGTCATGGGAAATAACATGTTCACTATCATCGGAGTTCTGATAGGCATCATATTCGGAATAAACGCTGTTTCGGTGCTTCTGGAACTCATATCCGGATCAGTTGAGCTTCTGAGCCTGATCGGATCAAGTTCCGGAATCGGGTTGATTATATCGGTAATCGTGGCTGCGGTTCTCATCATCAAGATTCGGATCGTCACCAGTTTGATAACAGGTGCTCTCATCGGAATCGTTTTGAATCTGATCGTGACTGCCACGTACGGATCTGACATAATCACGTTACTCCTCAGTTAATGGATCAACTCAAAATCATCGTGCCGGTAGCGTCGTTTGAGCCGCTATCGGTTCTCAAGAGGTCTGTGGACTCTATATGTGATCTGGAATGTGGGGATCTGGATGTTCGGATTGTCTACGTTCTCGATATCGAAAATGTTGATGACTGCCGCCTGAAATTCCTCGAAGAGGTATCAATTGCATCGAATACTTCGACTGCCCCGAATACTTCGACCGACTCGATCACTGTCATTGCACGCACTGACAACAGAGGGCGGCGTGCCGGTGCGGTCAACGACGCGCTTGATTCGCTTGATTCGCGGGGGATCTCGCCAGACTACATCGCGCTCTTTGATGTGGATAGCCGCCCCCGCCCGAACTTTCTGATCGAATGCGTGGATGCAATGAGATCAAACAGAAGCGCGATCATCGCAAGCGGTGCGCGTTTTGTCACAAACGAGGATGAGAGCATCGTTTCCAGGACGATTGCCGCTGAATATTTATTCTTTTCTGACGTGTACCGGCTGTTCAGGAGGTTCGGTGGATTTAACCAGTTCAACGGACTGATCGGCGTTCTGGACGTGAGACTCATGGAGGACTACCGGTTCAACCGGTTGAACGAGTCAGTTCCATGCGAGGATCTCGAATTCACACAGAGAGCGTATCTTGCAGGCTTAACCGGCGTCTTCACGCCGAAGACGCTTGTGGGCGAGCAGGCGCCGGTCAGCGTCGGAGATCTCTTCAATCAGCGTGTCAGATGGCTCTCCGGGGCATATCTGGGGCTACGCAGATACCTGCCCTCGTTCATCTCCTCGAAGATTTCGGTAACGCGGAAACTGGCATGGTTTCTTGCGCTATTCCTGCCGTTCGTTGCGTTCCTTGCAACACCGCTCGTGCCGCTGTACGGGGTGCGCCTGTGGGCTAAATACGGGCTATTTCGCGCTATCGTGCGGACAGTCGGACTCATCGGGCACCTCTGGCTGATTACAATCTGTGGGGTGGTTGTTCTGGTAAAGCAGGTATCAGGGACCGGGATAGAGTGGAAAGAGTCGAGAAGGAGCGAGGTTTGAGTCTGTGGTTTCGCTTCCAGCGTTCTTTCCGGTGCGACACCGTCCAAAATCATGGTTCCGCCAGACCGGGCACATCCGGAAATTACCCGCGCCCAGACAAAAAAGAAGAACAACGCCCAGCAATTCCCGCTCAGTCGTCCACCCTGTACTCTTTCTCTTCAAGGGATATGCAAATTTGTTTCGATTTATTTGCCAAAGGATCGAAATCCTTTTCCAAACTGCAGCTTCTTTTGTGAATGGCTAACGGCGTGATGAGTTCACGTTGTACTGCCGAAACAGGTTCGAGATCTTTAGCTTTAGGTGTATAAGTGCCCTGGAGACTCATGAAAGAGTGGTATAAATCTATTAGTTTATAATATGATTGACAAAATGGTTATTAATATGCGTAGCCTTTTCGAGAACCACAGAATCCGTCAGAATCAGAAACTTTTGTGAAAAGTTTGCGAGTGAGAAATGCCCTTCGGGCGAAGATTGATTATATACTTTTTGTACAATGAAAAAAGCTCAAGTTATGGCGGCGTGAAGTACAACCATGCGTTTCGATCTCCACATCCACTCCGTCTATTCGAGAGACTCCGGATCGCCGATCGACTCGATACTTGCACACGCGGTTGACATCGGTCTCGACGGGATTGCGATCTGCGACCACGACACAGTAGAAGGCGGAATTGCAGGCGTTCGGCGTGCAAGGGAACTCGGGCTCTCTCTGATCGTGATTCCCGGAGTCGAGGTGACGACGACGAAAGGGCATGTGATCGCGCTCGGGGTGCGGGAGGATATCCCGTCGAAGGAGACGCCACAGGAGACGATCGCACGCATACGCAAACTCGGCGGCGTCGTCGTGATTCCGCACCCGTTCAAGCGGTTAAGTCACGGGATCGGGGACTTTTCGGGTCTGGACGTTGATGCGGTCGAGATATTCAATTCGAGGTTCATTACAGGCGAAGCGAACCGAAAAGCCAAGCGGATGGCGCGGGAGATGGGGATCCCTGAAGTAGCTGGCAGCGATGCGCATTCGGTTCCGATGATCGGCTACGCGGTAACCGAGATTGATGCAAAGCGCGACACCACTTCGGTTCTGGAAGCGATCTGCGACGGGCGGACGAGGGTTCACGGAAGGCGGACGCCTCCGGGGATATTTGCGGCGCAGATGGCAAGGGGCTTCTGCAGGCGGGTGAAAGAGATATTAGGGTTCCGGGTCAAGTGAGTCCCATGAATGTCTCAATCATCGGGACTGGGTATGTCGGAACGGTAACGGGCGCGTGCTTTGCAGAACTCGGTCACAACGTCGTCTGCGTGGACATTGATTCCGAGAAGGTCAGGCAGATGAACGAGGGAATCCCCCCGATTCATGAAGAGGGGCTCCCGGAACTTCTGAAGAAGCACGCGGGAAGCGGGTTGCGTGCAACGAGCGATTACAGCGATGCGATCTCTGACTCGGATGCAACATTCATCTGCGTCGGGACGCCGTCGGATGAGAACGGGAGTATCGACCTCTCA
This sequence comes from Methanosarcinales archaeon, assembly GCA_021159385.1. Taxonomy (GTDB): domain Archaea; phylum Halobacteriota; class Methanosarcinia; order Methanosarcinales; family Methanogasteraceae; genus Methanogaster_C. The sequence continues at coordinate 18,690 of JAGGRW010000062.1, read as the reverse complement.
ATCGTCCGTTCCGCATCAGAGAGCATAGGAAGAGCGCTCGCGGAGCGGGAGATAGGGGGGGACGCGGACAGATACCACGTCGTTGTCGTCAAGAGTACGGTCGTTCCCGGAACAACGGACGAGGTGGTTGCGCCGATTATACGGGAGAAGAGCGGAGACGCAAGCACCGTTGGGATTGCGATGAATCCGGAGTTCTTAAGAGAAGGAAAAGCGGTGTACGACTTCATGAATCCTGATAAGATTGTCATCGGCGGCGACTCGCGTGCCAGGGACACTGTAGCCCGCCTCTACGAGAAGATCGCCTGCGAGATCACGCTGACTGACACGAGAACCGCGGAGATGATAAAATACGCAAACAACTCGTTTCTCGCAACGAAGATATCGTTTGCAAACGAGATCGGAAACATCTGCAAGAGACTCGGAATCGACGTCTACGAGGTCATGTCCGCAGTCGGAAAGGATTTCCGGATATCAGAGCATTTCCTGAACGCGGGTGCAGGCTTTGGCGGATCGTGCTTCCCAAAAGACGTGAAAGCACTGATCGGAAGAGCCAGAGAGCTCGGATACGACCCCTTGCTCTTGAACGCCACAATCAGAGTCAACGAGGAGCAGCCGATGCGCATGATCGAACTGCTCGCAGACCGTATCCAGGAGATCCGCGGCAGGAGGATCGCTGTTCTCGGACTCGCGTTCAAGAACGAGACCGATGACATACGGGAGGCAAGATCAATACCTGTTATCGGAGAACTCCTGAATCGGGGTGCAACGGTTGCTGCTTACGACCCGCTTGCAACGGAAAACATGCGGAAAGTCTTTCCGGACGTTCTGTACTGCGATAGCGCTAAAGACGCGCTTGCTGGTGCTGATGCGTGCCTGATCATGACCGAGTGGGCTGAGTTCGGGTCGCTTGATCAGGAGTTCGAGGAGATGTTGGATGTTGTTGTCATCGATGGCAGGCGGATGGTTTCGCTCGATTCCGATCGCGGGGTCTACGAGGGGATCTGCTGGTAACAAAGGGTCTTCGGAAGGATTTTTGGGGTTTTTTGGATTTTGGGACTTTGACACGGAGAATCATACTCGGCGAGGGCGATCCTAAGCGGTTGTTCGTGGGGGGCTTGCACGGCGACGAGTGGCGATACACGTCCGCGATACTCGAATCGCTGGACGCTCCAGGCGCAGGTGCCGGGACGCTCGTAATCATCCCGAAACTGACAGATCAGGCGTACATCAGCACACTCGACGATCGGTACTACGAGAGTTACGGAAGAGAGATTATCGCCGCAATCAGGGAGATAAATCCCGCGATCTATCTTGAGCTGCATTCGTATCGTGATTTCGACGGACTGACCGATCCCGGACGGATAGACCGGGCTTTCGTTCCTGCGTACATCGAACTCGAAGACGGCGTTCTGATCGGATCGATCTCGCCGATTCTCAGACGAGCATGCTTTTCCATGCATGATCTCTGCATATCGTTCGAGATTCCGGAGTGGGGCGGCAGATCACGAGATCTGGTGGCGAGACTGCTCAAATCCGCAGTGAATTGCGTTTCGAGGAGTGAATTTGTTGATTTTGTGCTGAGCCGGTATCCGGAGCAGGGAAGGCTTGCGATAGAGAATTATAAGCGATTTTACGGGGTTTAAACGATGTGATCTTCGACCGTTGCCATGTATGTCCGTATGACTTTTTGTATCCGAAACAGGTAAATCATGCGCTCAGCCGCTCCACAACCTCATCGATGTGCGCCATGTAGTCCCGCAGATTCTGCTCGATCCGGTTCAGTTCAGTAGTTGAGAGGCTCACGTCATCGCCGAACTGCGCAAGCGAGATGTCGCCGTCCGTTGCGTTCAATTCGAGCAATTCCTTGAAGAGCATATACTTTTCAAAGGATTCCGGAACCAGTTTATTGAGTTTGAACCCGCCAAGAAGCAGAAGCACGTCAAATGTCTCGATATCCTCTTCGACGAAGGTTACAGTCGAATAACGCAATTTCCCGATGATGTTCTCTTCTATCCATCCCTTGAACGTGTGATCGAGCGCACGCTGCTCAAACTGCCCGTGATTGAAATAGCGCTCTGGCACGCGCACGATCAGCCAGACCATCGTCGCGGTCGCAGGATCCATCGGGAAGAACGCGTTCTCGACCGCATCATCGAGCGCGGACTCAAGACTGATCAAGTCAACATCGTTTCCGAGCGACATGCATGGCGTGGCATGGTAGACTCCGATATGCGACGGAAAAACGATGTAATCGTTGACATCGATCACGCGATTCGTGTTCTTTCGCCCCGGAGCCATTATCAGGTCGATCGCCTGCGCAATCATCCGGTTGATCTCAAAATAATAGTTGGACTCACCCTCTCCGAGTTCGACTCTCTTTCCAAGGGTCGTGTTATCGACGAGCAGCACGATATCCGCGTTCTGGTGACTATCCTCGCCGTATTTCAGCAGTCTGGAGAGCCCGCAGATCGCATTGAAGTGTCTGTGGTCCGCCTCGATTGAGTCGGGCCATACGCAGAGTGCAAAATGCTTGTGACCGGCAGCGGTTCTCCCCGCTCCGTGCTTCATCTGGTCGATCAGGTACGGGATGCTGCCGTTTCCAGTGCCCCCGCCGAGCGTCATGATGTCAAACATCGCATCGCCGCTTGTGAGTCCGAGGCTCTCAACCCGCCTTCTTATGATCTCATCGAAGTCGATCCGCGCCTCGTTCTCGCCGACCTTCCAGAAATTGCCGGTTCCTGTGCTCTGCCTGCCAAAGAGTTGCACACGCTCTCTCCGGATCGTTTCAAGCAATTTTGCTTCTTTTCCCCCGAGATGTTCTGCTATCTCGTCGAGTACTTTCTTCAGATCCGCTCTCGCACTGTTTAATAGGAGGATTCGGTCTGATATCGCCTCGTTCTCCATGCTTGCAAAGTACAGCGCAGCAATCCTGCCTGCTCCCTCCCCGGATGCGATCAGGCTCCATTTCGTGTAATCGTCTGAACTCACTGGTGCTGACATCATCCAATTATTCCACCTGATGGTACTTGAATATATGTGAACGAGAAAGTATATAACCAACCACGACATCCAAGTGATACATAAACCAAACGGAGGCGAATCCACATGTGTAGCGTTGGTGATGTTACCAGCATCGATGTGACGACACTTGCTCCAGGCGAGTACGAATGCATGGATTGCAACAACAAATTCAAAGGGATCGGAAAGAAAGTGACGTGCCCGTCCTGCAAATCGAGCAACGTCAAGAAAGTCTGATGATGGCGCCAGAGACAATCGAGCTCGGTTTTGAGGAGATCCTGTGCCTCTGCGGCAATGACGGCGTGATCGGTGTCGTGAAAGCGGGCGCAGGTCAGTTTTTCATCGAGACCGATGACTGTGAGATCGCGCTCTTCACAGAAGAGGACGACCTCTTCGTTGCATCAGGGTTTGGAACGGATGAGCGGATGATTGAGGGAATCAGGTGCATGTTGTATCTGGTGCGGGAGGTCGAATCTCCGTTGATCGCGCTCCCGAAGGATCATCCCGCGTCCGGGAGACTCAAGATCGTCGTCTCCGCGGGCGTTGAGACCACAATCAGTTGCGGCATCACGCCGGGAACGCACCCGGAACAGAATGTCCTCTGTGGCATGAGCGAGTTCGATGGGCTGCGAATCGTAGGGGTTGCGGGCGGCGTGCAACTGCGCGGCATCGATACCAGTAAGATTGATATACGAAAGTTGCGGATGTATGAATTATGAACGAAGATAAACGAGACAATGGCGATGTTGGTGACGCTGGCGACAATGGTGATACCGGAAATATCGCAGTCGGTAACACGGTTCGATACACTGGCACAGGTTCGATTGGGAAAGTGAAGCGGCTCGATGAGCGAGACCACGAGACATGGGCGCGTGTCGATGGCACCGGCTTATGGTACAAAGCGAGTTCGCTCGAAGTTCTTGGAGAGGAGGTCAAGAGAAAGGAGTGGGACAAAGAACTGACTCTCGATGAACTGAAGCGTATGGAAGAACATAAGTTGGACCGGATCGGGCATGTGCAGGAGATACTGGAAGCGGAGCTGTGCGAGTCCGGTGGATAGGATGCTGGGCTGATGGGATATGGGATGATTGGGTGATGAGATGAAGCCTGATATCGGCGTCGTCGTCCATGGTCCTGAGGTCATTGACTCTGGTGGTGCGCGTCTCGTACTGGACGCGCTCTCGGAGCGATATCACGTAACAGCGATTCTTGGCGGGACGATGGGGCGTACCGCGGTTCTCGATGCGTTTCTCGAGGACCGGATCGATATCACGCGGAGACTGGGTCTCAGCGAGACGATCGATCTCCTCTCGTGGACTTGCGCAGTGGTGCTCCTCAGTCGCGGGAAATCCGTTGAGAGCGGGATCGCATTCGGCAGAATCGCGGTATCGCGTGCAGGAGATGTACCCATCGTCCAGATCGAATATCAGGAAGGGGCGGGGGGCGATGGAGCAGGCGCGGATGAGGGCGAGAGCGTAATCGTCCCGTGGAATGACGCAATCGGCTGGGCTCGCTCGATTGCGGAGATCTTCGGCTTTCCGATCCTGATGCCGCCGGAAGCACAGGACGTAACGCTTGCGCATGGCGCAGACGGGTTTTTGCGCAGGCGAATCCACAACGTCCTGCCAGGCGAGAATATCCGGATCAACGGAATTGCGGTCGGAACCGCAACATCGAGCGATGTTGAGATCGTTGTGGATGTGAACAGCGGAGCGGTTGTTGCGATCGCCGGTGCAAGGATGAAGGAGCACGGAATTGAGAAACTCGGAAGAATCGATCTGGGGCGGGCGATGGTCAGAACCGGATCGATCAGGCGGACGCAGCATGTTCCAAGAGTTGGGAGCATTAGTCTCGCTGGCAGGAGCGGCGGTGATCCTGGCGGCATGAGGGTGCAGAATGTGAGAGTCGTTCTGATCGACCACGACGCGGAATCGTCCTTTGAACTTGCGGCAGACGCCGATCTGGCTGTGACTGTGGGAGACGACACGACAGCAATCGCAGGCGACATCCTGTATCGGCTCGGAATCCCGATCATCGGGATAACGGACATGGACCTCGACAATGTCCTCTCTGACGCGAACGTGCTTTCCGGGTCTGTTGTTCTGCGAGTTCTGCCCGGATACGACGACATCGTCGGGAATATGGTGCGCGACATGGTATTCGGCGGGGCTGGGTCGGTTGTTGCGGAGTCGGTCGAATCGATCAGGGAGCAGGTGATCGGGATTGCTGGAGAGCGGCTGGTTGAGGTTGTGCGGTTTTGATTGGCGCCAGGACGCTGTCTTCCGCCGCCTCTTATTCTGTTTTTTAATGAACCGCGGATGAACGCGGATTTGTTAACCTGGGCATCTGCCTAAATCTCGCGTGTATCTGCGGGCTAATTAGAATTGAATAACCAGGAAATAAAGTCATTCGCCGCAATCACAGGAAAGTTATTTAACGCACGATCCATAATCATCGATCGCTGCCCGCAGAGTGTCCACCGCAAGGACCGAGCAGTGCACATTCTCCTCTGGCAGTCCGCCCAGATTGCGCAGGAGATCGTCGCTCGTGATTGCCAGCGCCTCCTCAATCGTCTTATCTGTGATCATCTCTGTGAGCATACTCCCACATGCAATCGACGTGCCGCATCCATCAGTCATGAATCTGCTCTCGCTTATTCTGCCGTTCTCAACACGGATTTGTATCCGCACCGTATCCCCACAGGTGCCCGTCACCCTCCCAACCCCATCAGCGTCACCGATCGCCCCCATGTTTCTTGGATTGTAGGCATATTCGATCACCGTCTCTGAGAACACCTCTTTAGCATCCTCTAATACCTGAGTTTCCAGCCGTTTTGCCAGTTCGTCGATATCTACGCCCATTTTATAAAAACCACTTTATTATGTAGGGAAAGCCTATACGAGAATGGTCGATGGAAGTTACGACCTTCATTTTTTCTCTGTGATCTCTCCAAGCATCGTTACCACAAGATTATTGATGCGATTGGTGTACTCCTCGAGCCTCTTGACAGTTTCCCGCAACTCGTGTTCCGCGGCTTTGCGTTCTGTGATGTCGCGGGCAGCAGCAAAGGCGCCAACCACGTTTCCTTTCTGATCCTTATAGACCGAAGCGTTGCAAGCAACCATGGTCTCGGTTCCGTCCCTGGCTTTCATGACCAGTTCGTAATCCCGAACCTCTCCGGTTTCAAATGTCAGCATCGCACCTTTGTATGCTCTTTCGGGATCTGTGAAATGATCGGCAAACGGTGTTCCTATCAACTCTTCCCGGGTTCTGCCGGTAGCTCGAATTGTAGCCCCGTTCACATCCATGATGATCCCTTTATGATCGAATGTTATCAGAGGATCAAGGTTTACCTCAATCAATCCACGATTGTAGCGCTGGAGCTCACGAATTTCTTCTTCAGCCTGTTTGCGCTCGGTGATGTCCTTAAAATCCTCTACGATACCAACAAATTTACCGTCCCGATCCAATCTTGCAGCATTCACGATAACCGGTATCTCTTTACCGTCTGATCGCTCCTTGACAGATTCGTGTTCAGCAAACTGTTCTCCCTTTTTCATCATCTCAAGTGGACAATCCTTTGAATGGCAGAGTTCCCCACTGAAGACATCGTAGCATTTCTTACCGATGATTTCATCCTCATCCATGTCCACCATCCGGATAAATGTTTTATTCACCCTGAGGATGTTAAAATCAGCATCTATTACACACATTCCATCAGCAGCGATCTGAAAGATCAGGTCGAGTTCCGCTTTGCTTTCGCGCAGCGCAATTTCGGCATTTTTTTGCTCGGTGATGTCACGGGCAGCGGCAAAGGCACCAACCACGTTTCCTTTCTGATCCCTGTAGACCGAAGCGTTGTATGAAACGACGGTCTCGGATCCATCCCTGGCTTTCAAAACCAGTTCATAATCCCGAACCTCTCCGGTCTCAAAGGTCAGCATGGCACCTTTGTACGCCCTTTCAGGATCTGTGAAATGATCGGCAAACGGTGTTCCTATCAACTCTTCCCGGGTTCTGCCTGTAACCCGGACTGTGGCATCGTTAACATCCAGAATGATCCCCTTCTGGTCGAACATTACCAGAGGATCGATGCTGATCAGTTGCAACTCCCTTTCTACATATCGAAGGGGCAATTCTTTTGTTGTTTTGTTCATTTGATGACCCCGGATGAAACAATGTGGATGTAATTTGTTCTTACGGTGTATGGCATACGACTCTATGTACTCAACTTGACTTTGTTACATTAAAGACATTCCCTTCCTCTAACCAACTTCACTCCAGTATCACACTCTGCCAAGTGCGCAATCACATCCATAACCAAACATTCCCGGAAATTCCCGTATTCGAACCACCAACTATGGGAATCATTGAGACTATAAAATATCAGAATGGCAGGCTATACGCCTACCATTACTGCTCCGCATTTCGGACATACCTGATTGACACACGGCACACCCGGCTGGTGTGGCTGTGTGTACCCGCAGTTCGGGCATCTGCACGACTGAGCCGGACCAAGATGCTGTCTTCCGCCGCCTCTGCCCATGCCGCCTCCTCTTCCTGAACCTATCTGCATCATTTCTTCATCTCCTCAAGTCTTTTCCTGATCTGTTCCAGTTGCTGCTCCAAAATCGCTGCCTGAGACTCGAGCATTGCGAGTTCCTGCTCTTCGGTCCATGCTGGTGGTGCATAGACCGGCGGTGCATAACCTGGCACCGATACAGGTGCCGGCGGTGTGTATGGCGTAGCCGGCATAGCCCACCACCATCTTGGCAGCCATGGAAACCTTCTACACCTGCCCCAGTAGTATGGGTCGTCGATATCTCCGTACCATCCATTCATTTATATCACCTCCAGTAATAACCCGTGTATCCACCTCTTGGGAACCATGGATATGCCCATGGATACGCTAGTCCCGTAGGTATCGATCCAGTCGGAAGCAATGGATACTGTCTGCAGAATCCAGAGCCTCTTCTTCCAAAACCTCTTCCTCTTGGCATTGTTACCGCCTCCTTTTATTCTGTTTATTCATACCGCGCCCCATACCGCCGCCACGTCCACCACCGCTACCACTGCCACGACCGCCTCCGCGCCCCATACCGCCGCCCCGACGGGAGCCGGTAGAGGTGCTGCTACTTGCGTAGCGCTTGATAGCGTTTCCGACAGCCCCGATGGCAGTTGCAACTCCGGACGCAATTGCGGCGGGAACAGACGCAGTCTCCTGCACCGGTTTATCCGGCACCTCAATGATCGCTCCCAGCTTGCAGACGTTGGCACAGGCTCCACATCCAGTGCAGCGGTCGATGTCGATCTTTGCCTTATCTGACAATGTTATCGCCCGCGCCGGACATACATTGACGCACAACCCGCACCCTACGCAGAGCGATTCGTCGATCTGGTACTTCATTTCTTCAGCTCTTCGACCCTCTTCTTGATCTGCTCCAGTTGCTGTTCCAGCATCGCTGCCTGAGACTCAAGCATTGCGACCTCCTGCTGTGCAGGCATGGCTGGCATGCTCGCCTGCATTCCTGCCACTGTAGCCTGCGGCTGTGGCGTCGGCCACGTCCCGGTTTGCATATACTGAACAGTTGGCGGCAGTCCACCCGGACTCCGTCCAACCCAGCCCGGGGAATATCCAAGCCGCATCCATCCGGGCATGCCGGTCGCATAGTACATATTCCTGTGTCCTCCTCTCATCTTGTTCGCCTCCTATTTCTTCAGTTCTTCAAGTCTTTTCTTGATCTCTTCCATCTGGCTTTCTAAGGTTTTTACATTGTTTTCTAAGCCCTGTATCTCCTGTTCTTTGGTTTGTGGTGGTGGGGGTGTAGTTGGCGCTGCAGGAGCAGGTGTTACCGGAACTCCCATGCCCATGCCACGTCCCATACCTCCGCCCATGCCGCGACCACCGCCACCGCCACGACCGCCACCGCGTCCCATGCCCATGCCACCGCCCATTCCGGCACCTGCGCCTACGCCCGCACCAGCGCCGAGTCCTGAATACTCGGGAACGGTTGGGGTGCTCGTCTGCGAAAGCCCGCCGCTCTTGTACTGCTCAACGGCATCGCGGACGGTGCCGCTTGCACCGGTCACCATCGTAATTCCGGCGGCACCGAGCGTCTGGGTTGCATTCGGTCCCAGGTTTCCGGTGACAACAGCGCTGACACCCTTACCTGCAACGGTCTGCGCCGCCTGTATTCCTGCGCCGCCCGAAGCACCTATACTCGGGTTCGGCATCGCCTCATACTCCATCGTCTCTGAGTCCACGATCACGAAGTACTGGCATCGCCCGAATCTCGGGTCTACGGGTGCATCCAGGGATGGTCCCGTTGATGTTACGCATATTTTCATGTTTATCAATCTCCTTTCACAATGTGTTCTATATTGTCAACGATCGTCTCGAAGGAACAAGCAGCTTCTGACTCGTGCGCAAGCACGAATGGGATGCCGCTGTCGCCGGATAGAACGATATTAACCTCGATCGGAATCCTGCCAAGGAACGGTACGCCCATGTCAGCGGCAGCACGTTCACCACCACCGATCTTGAATAGATCGATCGCTTCACCGCATTTCGGGCATTTGAACCCGCTCATGTTCTCTATGATCCCGATAACCGGCATGCCAAGCTCCTTTGCGAAGGTCACCGACTTTCTCGAATCCAGCAGGGCAACGTCCTGGGGCGTGGTGACAACGATCGCGCCGTCAATCTCCGGGATCAACTGAGCGACACTCAATGGTTCATCGCCGGTTCCGGGCGGGAGGTCGATTATGAGGCAGTCCAGATCGCCCCAGAGGACGTCGGATATGAACTGCCTGATCGCACCCATCTTGAGCGGTCCCCGCCATACGACCGGCGTGTCCTTGTTTGCAAGCAGAAATGCAAGGGACATGACCTTTACACGCGGAGGCACGAAGACCGGGGATATATTCCCCTCTGATACCTCCGGATGCTCGTCCTCGATTCCGAGCATCTTCGGGACATTCGGACCATGGATGTCGGCATCCATAATACCGACCTCGTATCCCTTTGCCGCGAGTGTGAGTGCAAGGTTGACGGCTACGGTGGTCTTCCCAACGCCACCCTTTCCACTCATAACCATTATTTTGTGCTTCACTCGTCCCATACGCTCTTTTAAGCGTTTTTGCTGAGCCATATCCTCTTCGGCTTTCTTCATGATTTCACCATGCCTGCGTTATTGCATACCATGTCTGCCACGTCCGGTTCTGGCATAGCCGCAATCATCCTCTGCCCGTGTATGTCTACGCTTCTATCTTCGTGACCACAGGACTACAACTACAACACTGAAGTGTCCTGCAGGCAGGTCGCGCACAGTCCCAGGTAGTCGTAATCAAATGATGACCGAACATACCGGTGGCATCCCGGTCTGGGCATTAATGAATACATATTCATAATGAACTTAAACCTTTCGGTGGCGCTCTCGATCAGACGATGTCAAAGGTCGCTCGCAACGATCAGGCGATGCTCGGGTTTGATGAGTGGTGAGGGCGGGGGCACAAAACTCGAAATCGCTGACGGCTTCAGAACAACGCCAGCATCGCGTACGTTGACAGCCCGGAATTGCGAAGAAACATTTATATGGCACGGTGTGTACGTCCCAAGCACACAATTGGTAACACTGCATGTTGGTGGACGATAACATGAGACATATAATAATAGCAATACTGATACTCTCGCTCATACCGGTCGCATCTGCGCAGTACTCCTCTGACGGGTTCAACCTGATCACGATCAGACACGATACGATCACCGGAGGCGTCTATGTCGATGGCGGGCACGGCGTTGGGACATCTCCGTACACCGAGGTCTTCGAGGACGTCCCGTCGGATGTCACTTTCGCGCGTCTCTATGTCGGGGTGAAAGGCGGCACAAAGGAGGCGACTGGCTGGGTTTCAGTGGAATTCAACGGGCGCGATCTCGGAACGATCGATCTCGCAGGATTAAACGACGAGAGTCCGAACGTCTACTGCTCCGGAAACGGCGAGTACTGGATCTACTATGATGTTACCGGCGAGACCATAAGCGAAAGTGACAACGCTGTTGCGATCATAACAGGCGGCGAGATCGATGGCAGGGTCAAGGGAACATCGCTCGTTGCAGTCTACAGCGATCCGGCAGCTACCGATAAGGAGTACTGGATCTGCGAAGGGAACATTAATCTGAATTATCGGACAGAACACGACACCGAGACGGTCTATTTTGAGAGGATGACCGGAGACCCCGCTGACCTCAAATCTACAACACTCTGGACTGTGTACCTCTCCGGAAACGAGGGTGTGAACGACACGCTCTCAGTAAACGGCTATCTGATCGCAGAGGATGCCGCAGACGGCGGGCGCATGGAGGACGGATCGTACGTGTGGCGAGATCTCTGCTTTGACCTTGATTTCCGGGATGTCACCGCGTACATCCGATCAGAGAACAACATGACCTTTGATCGGAAGATAGACGGATATCTACAGCCAGTTGGTGCTGTACTGATCGCTGAATACAGCGGGAATGGGAGTGAGAATGGGAGTGGGAGTGGGCACGATGGATGTGTAACGACCGCTGATGCCATACTCGCCCTGCAGATGGCTGTCAGTGGCGACTACTCGAAAATAGCGGATGTTAGCGGAGATGATACTATCGTGTCAATTGATGCGCTCCTGATTCTCCGGATGGTGGTCGGAAACATCGGGATGTGAAGACGCGGGCGATATCTCTTCACCACTGCCTGCAATGGCAGGGCATTGTCGGAATGTCTATGTTCGGGGCGGTGGTTGGGACTTAACCGAAACACACGATGCAGCGGACTTGGTCCAAGTGCCATGATCTGCTCGACAACTCGGTGACCGCCTCCTTGAACTTCGGTCCCTCATCTTTGCAGAGACTCATTCAAGATATACCTGCCCTCACGCCCCGGACTTCATCTTCACGAATCCTCTCAAATCCTCACAGCACCCAAACATCGACTTCCCCCTCCACGAGCGTCTCCTCTTCTCCAATCGCAACAATTCCATCCGCATACCCAATCGACGTGATCAAACTCGATCCCCTGAACGTTGGATATGCAACCCCATCCACCAGTTTAACCGGAAGATAGCGGCGCATCCCGTACTCCGAGACCGCCGCCTCTGACAATCTTGCAAGTCCCATATTCCCGAGAAACGGCAGATGCGCCATCCGCCGGATCATCGGGGGCAGAAATACGTGTCCGCAGACCAGACAGGACGTTACATTCCCTGGCATGCAGAGAATCGGTTTTCCATCTATCGTGCCAGCAAGCATAGGCATGCCAGGGTGCATCATGCACCGGAACAATCCTGTTGCCCAGCGCTGCAAGGATTCCAATATTCCGGTCATTTACGATGCAACCCGTCCTCAAAACGGTCTCTCCTCACTTTATGTCGCACCCTCCTCTCTGAAATGTGCGATTCCTTCCCAGGTTCATAAACTATCACATCATCGCCGATCTTTTCCGTGTTTTCGACCGGAACAACGAGATTTGCCCCATGCGGGATATTTGCACCGGTTGCAACCCAGGAGCGCTCACCCTCACCGATGGCAACCTCCAGGTCGCATCCAGCGTGCATCTCTCCAACCAGCTTAAACCTTCTGCCATCGAGATCCCGGTCCCTGATCGCATATCCGTCCGATCAATCATAGCTACTCGCGCCTCCCACGAAAGAGCGTCCCCAGTTCCTCGCCCTCAACAATCCTCCTGATCACATCATCCTTCCGCCCATTTGCGATCACGAGATCACAGCCAGCGTCCATGCAGACCCTCGCAGCATCGATCTTTGTCTTCATCCCGCCAACAGCAAGTCGGGATCCGGTTCTGCCTGCCGCAGCCGTTATCTCTGGCGTTATCTCGGTAACTGTCCCGATCAACCTTGCACCATCGTTATCTCTCGGATCACCATCGTACAAGCCATCGACATCGGTCAGGAGGATCAGAAGACCTGCGCCCGCATCGACAGAGACCATCGCGGAGAGACTGTCGTTATCGCCAAACACCCCGGCGATCTCGTCTATCGCAACGACATCGTTCTCATTGATGATCGGCGTGACGCCCAGCTTCAAAAGTTCGCTTATCCCGTTTCTAAGGTTTTTGTGCTTTGACTCATCCCTGAAATCGTCGTAAGTGAGGAGGATCTGGGCAACAATCCCGCCATAGTGCTCGAAAGCCCGGTGATACACCCCCATAACCTTACTCTGCCCGATCGCTGCACAAACCTGCCGCAAGACGATCTCGGATGGTCTTTCCGGAAGCGAAAGTTCATTGCACCCGAGCCCGATCGCACCGGATGTGACGACGATGAACTCATGCCCCTGCCCCTTGAGTTCGGATATCTGCTCTGCGATGCTCTCGATCAGCACGTAGTTGAGACCTCTGCCGACACTCGCAAGTGTGTTCGTCCCGACCTTGACAACGACCCGATCCGTTCGAAGCGACCTCATAACTCCTATCACCTCACGCCTCACACCACTTGCGCCACCTGCCGGTGGGTGAACCGCTTCCTGCCATCGGCGTAATCAGCAACAATCTGCCCGGTTCCGATCAATTTGTACTTGTAGATCGTAAGCCCCTCAAGTCCGACAGGACCGCGAGAGTGGATCTTGCCGGTCGAGATCCCGACCTCGGAACCAAGCCCGTACCGAAATCCGTCCGCAAACCTTGTTGAGCAGTTCCACATCACCGATGATGAGTCCACCTCGCTTAAGAAGCGCTCAGCAGTCTTTTCATCGGACGTTACGATCGCATCGGTGTGGTGGCTGCCGTACCGGTTTATATGATCGATCGCGCTTCCGGGCGAGTCAACGATTCGGATCGAGAGGATAAGGTCGTTGTACTCGGTTACCCAGTCCTCATCAGATGCCGGATCGCATCCGATCACCGCTCTCACCCGCTCATCGCCTCTCAACTCGACGCCCTCGGCATCGTATCGTACCTTGACCCGGGATAGGAACTTATCCGCAACATCCGTATGGACAAGGAGGGTTTCCATCGCATTGCAGACCGCTGCATACTGGCACTTCGAATCAAGTGCGATATCAGCCGCCATATCGAGATCGGCGTCCTTATCCACATAAACATGGCATATCCCGTCCGAATGCCCGAGCACCGGGATCTTCGTGTTCTCCTGGATGTATCTCACAAGCGCATTTCCTCCCCTCGGGATTATGAGATCGATGTGGCTGTCGAGTTTCAGAAGCTCACGTACATCCTCTCTCGTCTCGACAAGCTGGATTGAGTCCTTGAATACCGCATCCTCCTCGATTGCATCTTTTATCAGGTTAAACAGTATCCGATTGCTTCTTTTGGCTTCAGAACCCCCTTTCAGCACGACCGCGTTTCCTGACTTGATGCAGAGCGTCCCGATCTGAACGAGCGCATCGGGTCTGGACTCAAAGATCACGCCGATTAAACCGATCGGGGTTGAGACTTTGTAAAGATTGAGCGATTCGTCAAGTTCGGTTGCAGAGAGAACCTTTCCAACCGGATCAACGAGCCCAATCACCGATCTCACGCCCTCAATCATCTCATCGATCTTTTTATTATCGAGCTTGAGCCTTTTGATGAGTGCCGGTGCGAGGTTTGCTTTCTCTGCATCCTCTACATCCTTCGCATTCATCTTGAGTATCTCCTTCCTATTATCATCCAGGTTGCGAGCCACACGCGTAAGCGCACTGTTCTTTGCCTCTGTTGCTCTGGATGCGATCCTGAGTGCCGCATCTTCTGCCAGTGTTACCTGCTCTTTTAGTGTCATCGTTTTAGCCCTCGATATCAATCTTATTATATCTGATCTTGAATGTCGCTATGTGCAGCAGTTCGATTAATTTCTCGCACATCCGCATTCCACGCTCTTTCTGTGCTTCAACACCGCTCATCGCCTGCATGAAGGTACAGTGCTGACAGTTCAATCTCTCCGCCTCCGGGATTTGTGGCTATTATCTCAAGTTCATCGCCGGGCAGTGCTGAAAACGTTATCGGCTCCCCCTTCCAGCTTGCACGTCCATCAAGTGTTGCGTATCCGTCATCGTCTATGAACACGGTTTCCCCGTTCACTTTCACTTCCAGATCGTCATCAACCACAAGAGGCGTCTCTGGCGATGGACTGGCTGAGAGCGTGTAATCTATGAGGGGGGTGCTTTCGCCTGCGGCTACAGTGTTTGGGGCGAGGATGCAAAGAAGTATCACAGCGACGAGTGTGGCGTGATACTGCGATCTGGTGGATGGTATTGCCGGGTAACTGTGATTCGTTGCTTTTATCTTGCCCATCTCATCGCTCCGTCGGTGTCGTTTCTGTTTCCCGGGACTTATCCGCAACCACCGCCTCAATCTTATCAACAAAGTGTTCCGCCTCGTTCAGGAGTTCGCCAACTTCACCCCTGTCAAGAACGACCTCGATATCGTAATCACACCGGATTCTGACCGTTAATCCATGCGCTATGCTTCGTACTTCATCCTTACCGAGCTTCCCGAGTTTTACATACTTCCCAAGCTGCAAGATAACTCCTTTGTGCGTCTTTGGCGAAATATCATCCAGTGCGAGGAATGCTTTTGCGGAATGAAACATGGCATAATATGCATGGCTGACTGCACCTTCACAGAATCCGCCATGGTAATCGTGCCATGCCATCTCAAGATAGCGTCTGGACTTTTGTAAACGCGCCTCTATCTCTTTCATATAATACAACTCCTCCCTGTGTAATTTTTTTGGCGAATTCGCTCATGTTATTGAGGGAATATGCGAGTATGGACGGGAGCTCGGAATAACGGATAACAAAATCTGCCACGATGTCGTAGATATCGCTTGAAATGTTCTGATTCGCATCTGTTATCACCAGGATATCGATATCGCTGTCTGCGGTATCAGTGCCTTCAGCAACCGATCCGAATAGCGTCATTGAAACTATTTCGTTGCCAGACCTTTTGAGAACCTCCTCTGAAAATCTTTTTGCGACCTCTTTTCTGTTCATGTTATCCTCCTGATTGAATTGACTGATTTTATCATCGCCCCATCCTCAACTGATGCAACATCCCATCTGATCTTGAATGTTGCTATGTGCAGCAGTTCGATTAATTTCTCGCACATCCGCATTCCACATTCTTTCTGTGCTTCAACGCCGCCCATCATCCGTAGTGCAGTTAGATTCTCTTCCACCAGCGGTAAGATCTCGTCTTTTGTGATCGGCTCTGCTATCTTAAGTGAACTGCGTATCACCTCAAGTTTCTCTACAATCTTGGTGTATAACTCGGTTCTTTTTTTTACATGAGTCCTCTTGAGTCTTTCAAGATCGTATCTCATCACACGCTCCACCGTTTTCAATACCCTGTCGTATTCATCAGTCCATTCCGCCATAATCGGCTCTTTTCTCTTTTTTATTTTTACGAAAACGTATATCGCAAGTCTGCTCCCAAAGGGCAGTTTTTTTACTCGATTTTTTGTGAAAAAAATCGTTTTTAAACCGAACCCCCGTAAAATCCTCATCTATGCAGTATGTAGTCAAAAAATATCGAGCGCTCGCACCGTTTGAAATCACTGACATGCAGTCGCATGGTTCAGTCATACACCAATCTCAAGCCCACGCCCACCTCCCTTATGTCTACAACTCGAGATAACATAATCTTCGAATTCAAGTCAGTGCAGTGGGCGGCATGTACGGTCTCCGGTTGTAATTCCTTCATGTACTCAACTGTTCCCTGCAGTTGTTCGTAAGAGGGCGCGAGCAGGTGAAATCCCCCGATTATGTCAACCACTCGATCATCGCCGCAGACCTTCTTTGCGTATTCAATGATGTTGCAGATCCCTGCATGTGAACAACCCGTGACGATCGTAAGCCCTTCCGGTGATGTATAAACCAGAGCAGAATCATCGAGCACATAATCGTCTTCTTCAGTCCCATCTCGCAGGATTCTCCCAATCGGCGCCATCGCTTCAAAGTCATTCGTTCTTTCGATCTCACCGAGAAAAACCAGGTTATCGGTCAGCCACAGGGGATCTCTCTCCAATCGCATATCGAAGTGTCTGGATAACTTATCTTCCGAGATTAACGAACCGATCTCCGGAATACCGTCAACTGTTCTGGTTAAAAATGCAGAAGGATGAGCTACAAGAGTTGGATTATCACAATCTACCTTTTCCATTCTTGCTTCGGTGTAGAGTTTGATCAGATGGTAAAGACCCCATGTGTGATCAAGATGCCCGTGAGAGAGTACTACGCTGTCGAGGTCCAGCAGGTGAATGCCCATCTTTTCCGCGTTTCTTATGAACGCATCCGAATATCCACAATCAAACAGGATCCTGGTGCCCCCGTCTCGAAGGTGGTATGACACTCCCGGTTCACCCTGGAAGTAACGATCTATCAGGGTGTTGTTATCCACAAGAACGCTCAATTCCAGCATTATATAACTCCATCACTCTGACATCAGTCGTACAACAGCCGGGTCTCAACATCTGCAAGTGTCGGCTGGATGATCTCAGTCCACCTCGGAGATTTCCATGTCCCGAGTGCCGTATGCGTCTCGTAGTAGTTCTGGGGGATCGGATGCGTCCCGATCACCACATCAAGTCCATATTTTGCCCTGATAAAGTCACGGAAGTGGGTCACACGAGGGCATGGCGGATACCCGACGACCAGCCCTGTGGCGAGGTGTATCACCTCCGCCCCGTTCTTCTTCATCTCCTCCGGAGCGTATTCAATATTTCCACCAGGGCAGCCACCACATGCAGTATATCCGACCAGTTTCACCTCTTTGCCCTTATAAATGCTGAATGCGCCCTCCCTGTTGTTAAGCGCCCTCAGACATTTACCTCCGGCACATGCACGGTAGCGGTCGCATATAATAATCCCGATCCGGATTTCATCGCTCATTTTACGTCCTCCGCAACTTTTGGTTCTTGATTGTGGGTAACAAATGCTCTTTGACGCACGCAGATGATCTTTTACCCCAAATATCACAAAATGATCATTTCATTTTTTTCTTCGCTTTTGCAAGTTTCTTCTTTGCATCGCCACTTCCGGAAGCAGCTTGTTTTTCAAGTTCTTCTAACATTGCCTTTTTCTTAGAGCTCCTCCTTACCATATCCTTCTTAGACATTGCCATAGAAAGTACATTTTGAACTGCACCGTACTTAAATGATTTCAGAAAAACGGTCTTGGGACGAAATTCACGTACATCCCCGCCAGTGTGGTACCACATCATCCATCACCTCCAGATACCCCACTCTTCGGATATTGTGCCCTACAAGCTTCAACCGCGTCTCAGTCTCCTTCCGCGAATCGAGTTTCTTCCTCAGCGGCGCGCCAAACCGACATTTCACCATTGAATTGACCGTTTCCGAGATCGAACGCATATAATATTCTTCTAACCACTCCTGTGGATCTTCCCAGAGCGAATAAAGCATATCATACCACCCCAGAGCTCCCTTGCTCTTAAAAGTCACATTACTACGTGGTAGAAAGTGTGGCGTGGCATTATTTGCTGAAACCAGATCGGTAATCCATCTACATCCATAAATACCATCTCCGAGAACGCCATTCAGATTAGGGTGGCAATCGAGTGTCTGGCCAAAAGCCCCCGGAAACATCGTAGTTTCTCCAATCGAGTGGTCCGGACTTATGGATATGCCAGAAATCAATTTGTATTGAACTCCCACACCCATAAC
>JAGGRW010000217.1 GCA_021159385.1 Methanosarcinales archaeon | reverse complement strand
ATGGTAACGAGATGATGGTAACGAGATTATGGTAACGAGATTATGATACATGCTAAACAGGACTGCGGGGTTGCGTGACGTGATGCCACATGTGATCAGCATCCGGGATTTCTCGCGCGACGAGATCGATCGCATCCTTGACCGCGCCGCAGAGCTTGAACCGATCGCGCACGGCGGGTCATCAGACCTGCTCGCGGGAAGGATACTCGCAACGCTCTTTCATGAGCCGAGCACAAGGACCAGACTCTCATTTGATGCTGCGATGAAACGGCTCGGGGGATCTGTCATCGACTTTGGCTCGATTGAGGGGTCTGCGGTCTCAAAAGGTGAAAACCTCGCAGACACGATCGCAGTTGTCAGCGGATACGCAGATGCGATCGTGCTCCGCCATCCGAAAGAGGGTGCGGCGCGGATGGCGTCCGAGTTCTCGAGGGTTCCGATCATAAACGCGGGCGATGGCGCAGGACAGCATCCGACGCAGACGCTTCTGGACCTCTACACGATACGAAAGGAGAGCACGCTCGATCGGGTAAAAATTGCGATTGTTGGTGACCTCAAGTACGGGAGAACGGTTCATTCACTCGTGTACGCGCTCTCGCTCTACAACGCCGAGATACATCTCGTTTCGCCGGATCAGTTGAAGGTGCCGGAATCGCTTACGAATGACCTCTCAGAGAGTGGGACGCGGATAACAGAGACCACGGATCTCGACGAGGTCATCGATTATGTGGATGTGATGTATCTGACAAGAATTCAGAAGGAGCGGTTTCCAGATCCAAACGAATACAGGACGGTCGCTGGTAGCTACAGGATAACAGAAGAGACCTTAAAGCGAGTGAAAGACGATCTGATCATCATGCACCCGCTTCCGAGGGTTGACGAGATCGATTACGGGGTTGATTCGAGCAGACATGCGGTGTACTTCAAACAGTCGTTCTACGGCGTGCCGGTTCGCATGGCGATCCTCTCGATGGTGATGGGTGATGGGACGGCTGCGACTGGAGGATGGTGATGGAATGAAGCGAGAGTTGCGGGTTCGGAGGATCAAAAACGGAACAGTGATCGACCACATCGCGGCAGGACATGCATTGAATGTGCTGCGCATCCTCGGAATCGCGGACGGGTCAACCGAAGTCGTGAGCGTCGTCATGAACGTCTCCGACCAGAAGAAGGACATCGTCAAGATCGAAGATTGGGAACTAGCGCCTGATGAGGTGGATAAGATCGCATTGATCTCGCCTGATGCGATAATAAACATCATACGCGATTACGAGGTCGTGGAAAAACGAAAAGTCGTTCTCCCGTCGCAGATCGTGGGCGTCGTCAGGTGCATGAACCCAAACTGCATAACAAACACCGACGAGCCGGTCAAGCCGAGGTTTGTGATACGTCGGGGTGAAGGGGTCGAACTGCATTGCGTATACTGCGGCAGAGTGATCACAGACCAGATTGCAGAGTTTCTTATTTGACGGATGAAAGATTAATATATCAAATAGCACCATCTAATTCCAGAAGATGAAGCGACAGGTGATATGGTGATTGCACAAATATTATGGGTTGCACTTATATTATTGATCGTGGCGTCCGCACTGCCAGCGCGGTACCTGCGCTATCGGTTTCTCATAGGCGCAGCTGGCTGGTTCTTCTTCGCAATCCACTGGCTGGTTCAGCCTGCGCATTACATCGAGATCGGCGATTACGTCAATGTCGTGCTGGTGCTGGCAGTATCGCTCTTCTGCCTGACCATATCACACGCAATGGCAAAGAACTACATGCATTACGAGAACGCGGACACAGAAAACATTCTTTTGACATTGACGACCGCAGCAGCACTCGGCGGCATCTTTTATTATCCTTTTGCCGAGATTCAAGTCTTAAACACATTTCTGATCTCGATCGTCTCCGAACAGGTCGTATACATCCTGCACGCACTCAATATGCCTGCGGAACTGGTCGCATGGAACCGGATCGACCTCAACGGATACAAAGTCACAATCATTCTTGCATGCACCGCAATCGAGAGCATTGCGATATTCCTCGGACTGATCTTCTGTGTGCGTGCATCCATGAAACGAACCATGATCGCATTTGTTGCCTCAGTTCCCGTAATTTACGTGCTTAATGTGGTCAGAAACGTCTTTGTTGTGGTTGCTTACGGGGACCAGTGGTTTGGCGAGATGAGTTTCCAGATCGCGCACCACGTGATTGCGAAGATCGGGTCCGGAATCGCGCTCTTTGTGATAGCGTATGTCGTGTTGCAGGTGCTTCCGGAACTGCTGGATGCAATCGACCGGTTATTTGCAGTCCTGCGCGGATACCTAAAAGGTGAGAGGAGTGTGTGATGATTCGGATTGCGAAAGGGTCTATCTGGTGGATCGCAGCCGTCGGGATGTGTGCCCTGGCGTTATCTTCTGTTGCTACCTTTGATTCAAGATTTACAGGTGCAGCCATTATTTTTACTCTGATCACGATCTTCTTTATCGGTTTCTTCCGTGATCCGCACCGCATGCCGGATCATTCGGACCCGGATCATTCGGACTTTCATAACAACCAGACACTGCTTGCGCCTGCGGATGGCAGGGTCATGACGATCGAGAACGGCGAGATACATATCTTCATGAACTTCCACAACGTGCATGTCAACAGGTCGCCTATTGCTGGCACGGTCGAGTCCATCAGGTACAGGAAAGGGAGCCACATCCCCGCATTCACGAAGAGTTCCATCAGAAACGAGCGAAACGAGATTGTCATCGCAAATAATGGTGTTTCATGCACGGTGACGCAGATTGCGGGCACGATAACACGCAGGATCGTTCCGTACCTCCGGGAAGGGGACTTTGTAGAGCGGGGCGGGCGCATCGGCATGATCCGGTTCGGTTCGAGAGTGGATGTTACGATCCCGCCCGGTTTTGAGCCTGCTGTACACCGGGGGGACATTGTGCGTGCCGGCGAGACCGTGATCGCGGTCAGCACACCCGGCACCAGCACCAGCACATCCAGCACATCCAGCACACATACTGATACATCCAACGCATCGGAGACTGGCAATGAAGACGATCGATCCTGAAGCCGGCGTCATTCGGTTGCTCCGGCTGCCAGACCTGATCACAATCGTAAACATCCTCTTCGGATTTGCGTCCATCCTATCGGTTCTGAACGGCGATGCAGAATCTGCCATCATCTTCATCCTCGCAGCAGCGCTTGCGGATGGTGTGGATGGCGCGGTTGCAAGACGTGTTGAGTTCGGCATCTTCGGCGAGCACCTTGACTCGTTTGCGGACATCATCTCGTTCGGGATTGCACCTGCCACAATCTTTTGTGCGGTGATCGGCGGCGTTGGCAATGTCGGAAACATCGAAAACATCGGCGAAGAGGGCGTTCTCGTTCACACTGCCCTCGTATCTGCGGTCGCAGCCGCATACCTGATCTGCGGGACGCTCAGGCTTGTCAGATTCAGCATACTGGATGTTCCTGAGTTCCGCGGGCTGCCAATCACAGCAGCCGGCACGTTTGCTGTGCTTCTGCTATACATGACAAATTCACAGTATCTTGTGAGCTGCATTTTTGTCGTATTGTCAGCACTGATGATCAGTAACGTTACGTATCCAAAAGTCAGATCAACCACCATATTGATACCGCTTGCCATCGTTTTTGTTCTCGCAATTGCAGGGCACTTCTCAGGATTTTATAACTGGTTTGCATTGGTTTTATTTATTCTGGTTGGAATTTACGTGATAAGCCCGCTTATCGGATGCGGTCACATCTTCAGCGGGTGATCGGGTAGCGACCTGTGGTTCAATGTCATATAGGTATTCGAGTGGTAGGGCGAAGACATATTGTCAGGTGAAAACGTCCATGTCAGTTCACAGGAAGTGATACGGAGATATGAGTGAGATGAGCGAGAGATGAAAGACCCCGTAAACAACTTCGAGATCCCGCCCGAATGGATCGAGCGTGCGAATATTCCGGAAGGCGAAGGTGACCTGAAAGCAGGCATCGCCAGCGGTAGACTCGTCGTGCTTGCAGACGGAACTGTTCTTAAGAGGGGGTACACCACAGGAACGACCGCTGCTGCTGCGGCAAAGGCTGCTGTGCTATCGCTCTCAGAACCTGTCGATCGTGTCACTGTCACAACACCCGTCGGAATTGCGGTGGTGCTGGAGGTGCAGTCGTCAGATGGCAGGGCGTCAGCGGTCAAGGACGCGGGCGATCATGGATTCGATGTTACGAACGGAATTCGGATTGTGGCTGAGGCGCATGAATCGGAGGGCATATCGATTACGGCGGGCAGGGGCGTCGGGAGGAAGCGTGGCGCGCCCGCAATCAATCCGGTGCCGATGCGACAGATCCGGGCATCGGTCGAGGACGCTGTGCGCGAAATCGGCATCTCCGGTGCAGATGTCGTGATTTCTGTTCCGAACGGCGAGGAGATCTCAGTTCAGACGTTGAACAGCAGGGTCGGAGTCATCGGAGGGATCTCCATACTCGGCACCACCGGTTTTGTCGAGCCGTGGAACGAGCACCTCCTTGAGACGAAACAGGAGCTGATAGAGCGCGCCGACAGAGACAGAGTGGTTTTGACCACCGGGCGTATCGGTATGAAGTATGCGAATATGTTATTCCCGGATCACACAGTTGTTATGGTCGGAAGTCGCATTCAAGAGGGAATTGGGTGGGTAAAAGGAGAATTCATAATCTGCGGGCTTCCCGGATTGATCCTGAAATGGGCAGACCCTGACATCTTGCGTGGCGCGGGCTTCCATACGGTACAGGAATTAATTGATGATGATCCGCATAGCGCGCGCATCGACCGCGCGCTTGCCGCTGCAAAAAAAATAGCCCCGTGCGCGCGCATCGTCCTGTTGAACCGAAACGGATCAACAGTACGGGACACACGTCCGGAGCCAAACACTGGTGCTAAATTAAAATCCGAAGCTAGAATTCAGACGATTTGCTGTTTCACTCTTCAACAGCTGCGATTGCAAATCGTCTCATAACCTTCTCGACTTTAATCTTTACGTTGTCTCCAACCTTTGTATCTGGTACAAAGATCACGAAACCCTGTAGGCGCGCTATTCCGTCTCCTTCTCTGGCGATGTCTTCTATTGTAACGTCGTAGACTTCGCCCTCCGTAACTGGCGCGTTATACGTTCCTCGTTCAAACAATTCTATTGCTCCTTCGTAGTTTTAATCAACCAACTTCAAGAAAAGCGTACACAGAACCGAAATCATCAAATTCTATAATCCGCATCATACAAGTCACTTGATTATGGAACGATTGGTGGTTTGGGTATATATTCCTTTCGTCTCAGATATTGTGTCAGCACGAAGATGGAGAATCGCGCAAATCGCACCATCAATTGACAAAATCACATATTGCACCCACCCCTATTGATTTTGTGGTGTTCATTCAACAGGACATCATGCACTCAATCGATGCATTAAAGAAGGATGAGGATTTATTGGTGTCAGTACAACTCGACGATCAAAACAACACAACGACCAAAACGGATGTGCTAATATCGTAGATGAACTGGACGAACGGATTCTTGAGGCGATGTCAAACGGCATCGGAGTAGGACCCAGACTGACCGAACTTGCCAAGCATGTCGGGGTACCCAGAAGCACCGCGAATCTACGTGTACGTATGCTAACAGAGAAGCACATCGTCACTGGATACCGCCCTGAAATCAACTGGGAGGAATTGGGGTACTATATCAATGGGTATATGGGGGTCGAGTGTCCGAAGTCGGTTGTCGGCGATCTGATCAATTTTTTAGAGAATCAGGAGTGGGTTTTTGGTATCTGGGAGGTCACAACCGGGAAATACGGGTTGCTTGTGATGTGTAGATTCCAACAATATAGTGAGATCGAACAGGTGCAGACATTCACCAAAACCGTGCAGGGGGTCAGGGATGCAGATGTGTTTTTGCTCGGGAAGTATCATAAACTAAAGTAACGTATCTGATGCACATAGTCTTGTATTATTATCGATAGATGTATGGTAGATGGATGGTAATTCTGGTAGGCAACAATGGAACTCACTGCCATTCAGACCGAGATCTTGACAACACTTGTTAATCTATTTCATCAGGAAGGGCGGGCTGTGAAAGGAGGGGAACTCGCAAGCGTAGTCTGCCGCAATTCGGGTACTGTCAGGAATCAGATGCAGACGCTCCGGACACTTGGGTTGGTCGAGGGACTGCCAGGTCCGAAGGGTGGGTACCGCCCGACAAACCAGACGTATGAGGTCCTCGACATCATCGATCATCCGGATGAGGCGGCGACGAACATCTATCGCAACGGAAAACTCGTCGATGGCGCAACCGCCTGCGAGATCTCATTTACAACCGTGCGCAACCTCAACACATGCAATGGCAGGGTCAGGGTCATCGGCGATATCCGCAGGTTCGACAACGGCGACGTCATCAAGATCGGACCAACGCCAAACAACAATCTTGTGATCAGGGGGAAAGTTGTCGGGCGGGACGATACAAGAAACATCCTGATCTTCACGATATCAGATCTGCTCACCCTGCCAAAACAGTGCATCCGGGAGTGCATCCAACATAGTCATGCCCTGGTTGATATGGACACCGCAATAAAAGACGCTGCAAACGTGCTCATCGAGCATAAACTTCGTGGCATGCCTGTAGTTGACGGGACCAAGGTCGTCGGCATCGTGACGCTGACCGACATCACGAAGGCTCTGGTATCCGGACTGGTCAATCAGAGAGTGTGGGGGGTCATGTCAGACGATCCGATAGAAATTAATGGAGATACTTCGATTTCCAGTGTCGCAGAGCTCTTTGACCGGTATAACGTCGATGGTATCGTCGTGATAGTTAATGGAAAGCCTTATGGAGTCGTATTCAAAGACGACATCCTCCGTGAATCGACAAGAGTCAGCGAATCGATCATCGCCCCGTCGTTCATGAGTGCGTGAACCGTCAGCCCGGGTCTGCGACTGTTGAACGGTAATCGGTTGAACAGTGACCGGTTGAACGGTAACAGCATCTGGCGAACCTTAATTTACTCCATTCAACAGAGGGATAGCCATGTCCATGTCCCGAGTCAGGGTAGCAGTCGGAGGAACGTTCGATCCGCTCCACGATGGCCACAGAGCGCTCATCAGCCGTGCGTACGAGCTTGGTAGGGACCTCGGCGGCAGAGGAGGTGGCGGCGACGTTGTCATCGGACTGACATCAGATGATCTTGCAAGAGCAAGAAAGGGCGACCACCCGATCGCTGACTACTCGAAAAGAGAGGGGCGGCTGAAACGTTACATCGCTGATCGGTTCGGGATACTGCCGAAGATTGTTGCGCTGCACGACCCTTACGGTACTACGCTCACAGAATCCTTCGATTATATCGTGGTCTCACCCGAAACGCGTCCCGTGGCAGTTGCGATCAACAAACTTCGTCTCGAGCGCGGGATTTCTGAAATCGGGATCGTTCTGGTGCCCTATGTTCTGGCGGAGGACGGAATGCCGATCTCATCCACGCGCATCAGGAGCGGGGAGATCGATTCGCATGGGCGGCTGATGAGCGGTCGATGAACGGTTGATGGCTGATGGTTGATGGAAGATTGATTAAAGATTGTGAACAAAGGTGGCAGCATGACCGAGATATCCAGCATGATCATAACGCACACGAAAGCGGGCATCGCAGACATTGAAAACGCGTGGCACGGCACGCTTGAGGATATGCTGCAGAGGCTGTACTCGCATGAACTGGTGCATGAGTGTGTGGTACTCATGACCTGTAACCGGGTTGAGGTGTACGTAGTCTCGCCGAAAGGTAGCAAGGTTCTCTTCGAGTATGTGAAAAAGATGGGCGTTCCTGAGCGGGTTCTCGAGTTCAACGACCACGAGGAGTCGCTGATACACCTGATGCGGGTCGCATGTGGGCTCGAATCGATGGTCGTTGGTGAGGATCAGATACTCGGGCAGATCAAGGAACTGTACCACACCGCACGAGAGGCTGGCGTCACAGGAAATGTGCTGGATACCGCGTTTGAGAAGGCGATTCATGTCGGCAAACGGGTGCGGTCAGAGACGCGGATCAACAAGGGTTCGGTTTCCATCGGCTCGGCAGCGGTCGATCTCGCAGAGGATGTGCTCGGCACGCTCGACGGAAGAACGGTCGTTGTGATCGGCGCGGGCACGATGGGCTCGCTCGTTGCACATGCGCTCTCGCACCGGAAGGTCTCTGCGATCTATGTCGCAAACCGCACCTTTGATCGTGCTCTGGAACTTGCGAGGGAGCTGGATGGAGTTGCGGTCCGATACGAAGAGGTGGAGCGGTATATCGCATCATCCGATCTCGTGATAACAGCTACGTCCGCGCCACATCCTGTTCTGACAACAGAGATGCTGCGCCGGATCATGGATGACCGTAAGAACTGTTGCAACGATCCCGACGATCGGCGTGGTTGTGACCTGCTGCTGATCGATATCGCAACCCCGCGGGATGTCGAGGATTCCGCATCCGAGCTTCCTTACGTGAGACTCTACGACATCGACGGACTCAAGGGGATCAGCGAGAAGAATATGCAAAAACGGCTGGAAGAGGTCAAGCGGGTCGAAAAGATCATAGAAGAGGAGTATAAGCTGTTGAGGCTCCAGTACAAGCAACAGCGTGCAGATAAACTGATAGCATCGCTCTACAGCCAGATAGAAGAGTTGAGACGCCGTGAGCGGGAGCGTGCGGTCAACAGGTTGTCCGCGAAACATACGCTCGGGGACTTTGAGCGTGGTGTACTCGATGACCTCACACATGCAATCACAAACAAGGTTCTGGCGGAGCCGACCAAGACGCTGCGCAATGCCGCAGCAGAGGATGATATCGATTTTCTCATGGCTGCCGCCGCGCTCTTCAAGCTGGACGCGGGCTGATTGTGTTGATCGGTGTTTGTGGGAATTCTTTTGAATTGTTGAGTTGTTGAGTTGTTGTCCGCCAGTGCAGTCAATCGGTCAAGCTATCGAGCGCACATCCGCGCCCACGTTCCTTGCGTGAACGACTCTGCACTCGCCGCCGGTCGTTTCATTCAGAAACTCCTGCACCGCATGCATGGCGTCCGCGGCGTCCCCGCGGTCATCGCTTACGCCGTAGACGACTGGCCCAAACGAACTCATGCCCGCGCCATAAGTCCTCTCCTTCACGAGTTCAATGATTTTTGCAACCTCTGGCGTCTGGAGCATGATCTCACGCTTTTTAAACCCGACATTCTGAATCCGGTTCACTGAATCGCCGAACGCAACGACATCTGCCTCGACAACCGATGGGAGCATCTCCATCAGGATTACGTGCGAGAGTTTCTGTACCTCACAAAGCGGGATCGGGCACTCTCGTTCGAAGATGTTCACCTCCTTTGCATCATGCGCACCCCGCAGATCAGGGATTGCGAGAACGATCTCCCAGTCCGGAAACGGCTGCCTGAAGAGAATGGGTGCTGGCTGCGACTTCGATGCCGCGGACGGCTTGAACGCGCGCTTCTCACTCCAGCTGTGCCCCCCGTCGAGGATGAAGCCGCCTTCCTCAAACGATGCGACACCGATCCCGGATGTTCCTCCGCGCCCGGTTCTGATCGCGATATCGCGCACACTGAGCCTTGAATCGTACAACCGGGCAACAGCCATACCCGCTGCAAGCGAGCTTTGCGTCCCTGAGCCAAGCCCGACGTGCGGAGGGATGTCGCGCGTAATCTCGATGTGGATGCCGCATCCGTCCGGGAGAAGTGCTCTTGCAGCCTCTTGCATCCGATCCGAGGATTCCGAGTCGCCGGTTATGGTTATCCCGTCCGCCTTCTCCGCCCTGATGCGAAAAGACGGATCACTGATTGTTAGTCCGATTCCTCCGTCCACACGTCCGATCTCCGCGTTTAAGTCGATTAACGTCAGGTGGAGGCGTGATGGTGTTGTGATCTCGATCATTTTCATCTGACTTTATCTGTATACTCTGCAACGGTTTCCGATTCGTAAAACAAGTACACCCACATCTCTTCGCTTGAGATGATCTCATCCTCTTCATCTCCAAAACGCTCCGGAGCCAGTAGATAATTGGCATATTCTCGCAGAGATTCCCCTATCGCGTTACGAATCACATGCGCATCGGAACGCCCCAAATCGCCAGCCAATTCATCCAGCTCATGCACAATCTCATCAGCCGACCGAACCGAAACAGCAACGGACATTGCTATCACCAGTGTGATACACATCAACAATAGTATATCAATGTACTGTAAAACCGGAACCATATACAGGGGGTGGCAAGGAGGCCCACAGAGGTCTGATTACATGCACCCCCTATATGGGGTGCACATTCCAAAGGATCACGAGCGCCTCTTGCGGTCTTAAACGTTCCTGATTCTGATCGGACTCTGTGGTTTTCAAAAGATGCCGAAGGGAGTGGTTTTTTAATCTTTGCGCGCCTCTGCGCCTCTGCGTTCTCGTTCCAGTTCAACGCAAAAGACGAGAGAGACGATAGAGTGGCGCCCGCGATTGCTACAACGTGGGGGTTACCGCTAGCGACAACAGAAAACGTCAGAACTATGAACTTTGCCCATGCACGCTCGTGTCATTCGTGAATGCGATAGCATCGGCGCAGCCATCCCTGAGCACTTAATATCACGCCAGCACAATTCATCTACGAGATACTTGCAACGCGAACTACAGAAAAGAGCCCAAAAAACCTAAAGCACAGCCGCCAAACAAACAAAATCACGAAAACACCTGAACCACACAACAAACCATGACCCAAAAAACCACCACCAAAACCAAATTCGGGATCTACGGCGGGCAGTTCGTGCCTGAGATCCTGATGCCCGCAATCGAGGAGTTGACCGCGGGTTACGAGAAGTACAAAAACGACCCCGCGTTCACAGCCGAGCTTGACCGTTATCTCGCAGACTTCGCGGGCAGACCAACGCCGCTCTACCACGCAAAACGCCTGAGCAAGGCGTACGGCGTCAAAATCTACATCAAACGAGAGGATCTCGTGCACGGCGGCGCACACAAGCTGAACAACACGATAGGGCAGGCTCTCCTCGCAAAATACATGGGAAAGACCCGGATCATCGCAGAAACAGGCGCGGGGCAGCACGGGACCGCGGTCGCGATGGCTGGCGCAAATCTCGGGATTGAGACCGTCGTCTACATGGGCGCAGTTGACATGGAGCGGCAGCGGATGAACGTCTACCGGATGTATCTTCTCGGAACAGAGGTGGTTCCTGTAGAGTCGGGATCAAAGACGCTAAAAGACGCAATCAATGATGCGCTCCGTGACTGGGTGACAAACGTCGAGAACACATACTACCTGATCGGCTCAGTCGTTGGTCCTTATCCGTATCCTGTGATCGTCAGGGACTTTCAGACGGTTGTTGGAAAGGAGCTCCGGGAACAGATCATGCGTGCGGAGGGGAGACTCCCTGACTCGATCGTTGCATGTACGGGCGGCGGAAGCAACGCGATCGGCGCGTTCTACCCGTTTCTGGACGATGAGGATGTCGATCTCTTCGCTGTTGAGGCAGGCGGCAGCAATCTTGAAGTTACCGGGAAGGCAGCGTACCATTCGGCATCGCTCTGCACAGGCGAACTCGGGTCGCTTCACGGCGCGATGACAAAGATTCTCCAGAACAAGTACGGGCAGATCCTTGAGTCGTCATCGATTGCAGCAGGACTCGATTATGCGGGTGTTGGTCCCGAGCTTGCATACCTTGCCGATGTTGGGAGGATCAAGCCGCGGAATGTGAGCGACGACGAGACGCTTGATGCGTTCTTCGAGCTCTCGAGGCTTGAGGGGATCATCCCCGCGCTTGAATCGGCGCACGCTGTCGCGTATGTGAAGAAGGCGGCTGATACTGGTGAGCTCGGGAATGTTGTTGTGATCAATCTGTCGGGGCGTGGCGACAAGGATGTGTACTCTGTTGCGAAGCGGGAGGGGTTTGAGAGTCTGTAAACGAGATTTTGGGCAACTACTCGATGTACATAAAACACCATCGTGCGACTTCGCTATATTGGCACTGCGTGACCCGGAACACAACCTGAACCAAACAAAGAATTTAACCGCAGAGTACGCAGAGAGGCGCGGAGGGGGAATAAACGGTTAACTACTCTGCGTTCCTCCGCGTCCTCTGCGGTTATTTTTCTTGTGTGCCGCGGGCAGTTACCTGAGTACCTTAAGACCAGTTCCGGATGGTATCAGTGAAGATACGACGAAAGCAATTCCTGCCACAAGAACAATCGTTGATCCTGACGGCAGATCAAAGAGGTAAGAAAGGTAGATCCCGGTTGTCGAGAATAGCGCAGAAAGAATGACTGAAATTGCCATCATCTTCCTCAAGTCGTCTGTGAATCGTCTGCTCAACGCAGCAGGGATCGTCAGTAGCGCAATCACCAGAATGATCCCGACGACACGTATCAGGATAACTACTGTCAGCGCGATCAGGCAGAGGAGAACGAGGTACAGCTTGTGCGCGGGAACGCCTGCGACCTCCGCAAACTCCTCGTCGAATGTTATCGCAAGGAATTCCTTGTAGAGCAGGCAGACTGTTGCGATTATCACTGCGTCCAGAACGAGCATGATCACAAGATCGGAACGCGGTACTGTCAGGATGTTTCCGAAGAGATAACTGAAGAGATCGGGTGCGTATCCCGCCGTAAGCGAGATCAAGATGATTCCAAGCGCCATCCCCATCGCCCAGAGGATACCTATCGCGGTGTCCTCTGATATCGTTTTCCGCCGGCTCACCTCACCGATTATGAGCGCGGACACAATACCGAACGGGATCACGCAGAGAACGGGCGAAATTCCGAGAAAGTATCCAAGCCCGATCCCGCCAAAGGATGCGTGGGAGATCCCGCCGCTGATGAAGACGATCCGTTTCACGACAACGTATACGCCGACAATCCCGCACGCGATGGCTGATAAGAGTGCAGCAGCCAGCGCATTCGTCATGAATTCATACTGCAGAATTTCAATCATCTCAAATACCTCAGTGCTCCCGGAGTACCCTGTGCGGGACGCCGTGCGCGATAAACTCTATCGGGCACCGGTATGCCGCCTCCAGATCACCCGATGTCAGCTCCTTTGAGTCGTGGTAAAAGAGTTTCCGGTTAAGGCATGCAATCTTATCGACGTGAATTGAGATCGCGGTTATGTCGTGGGAGACCATGACAATCGTCATCGTCTCTTTCAGCCTTTTGAGCAGTTCGTAGAATTCAGTCTGGGCATGCATATCGATTCCCGCTGCCGGCTCATCGAGAAGGAGCACTTTCGGCTCAGCAGCGAGTGCCCGTGCGATAAAGACCCTCTGCTGCTCCCCTCCTGAGAGTTTGCCGATCTGCCGCCCCTCGAATGGCAGCATCTCAACCATTTCAAGGGCGTTGCGAGCCAGTTCCCTGTCACGATCAGAATACCCACGAAAGAGCCTCTTTCCGGCGCGTCCTGTCAGTACCACATCCATGACCTTGATCGGAAAATCGTGGTCAAAGAGACTGTGCTGCGGGACATAGCCTACGAATCTCCTGTTCTTTACGGGGTCCCCTCCGAAGACCCTGACTTCGCCACTATCAGGGGAAATCAGCCCGAGAATGACCTTTAAAAGCGTAGTCTTCCCGCCTCCGTTCGGACCTATGATTCCGAGAAAGTCGTGTTCGCGTATTGAGAGCGTGACATCCTCAAGAATAGGGATTCCGTCTCTGCCCCTACCCATCGCTCCGTTCGCACCGCTTGTGTCGTCGAAGTGCACCCACACGTTTCTTAAACCGATCACTTCTTTTGTTTCTTTTGTCATCTTGTATGTCTGGCAAGCGCGTCCGAAATCCTGCGCATGTTCGTAACAAAATCCTCTGCAAGCGGGTCGATGAATACAACGGTTCCACCAATCTCACTGGCTATCACTTCCGCACCCTCTGGATTGAATTGCGGCTCAGCGAATACGACTGTGATGTTGTTCGTCCTTGCAACATCGACCAGCCGCACAAGGTCTGACGCACTCGGCTCTTTTCCCTCGATCTCGATTGGTATCTGCTCCATCTGGTAGTCTCTCGCAAAATATCCGAACGCCGGATGAAATACCATAAATTTCCTATTCGTAACACCGGAAAGGCTCTCTCGTATGTCGTAGTCGAGGTCATCCAGCTCTGTTCGATATTTTTCCTTGTTCCGGACGTAATAGTCCCTGTTATCCGGATCGACCTCAACCAGCGCGTCGCAAATGTGCCCCACCTGCACTTTGACGAGCGTTGGCGAAAGCCAGATATGCGGGTCCTTTCCGATGATCTCGATTCCAACCGATGAATCGATTATCAGCATATCCCTATTTGCAGAGGCAATCCTCTCCATCCATGCCTTCTCGAACGGTACGTGCCCGATCCGTACATATAGTTTCGCAACCGCGATCTCCCTCAATTGGCTCGGGCTCGGCTCATAAGTGGCTGGACTTGCGCCGGGAGGAATCATGACCATCACAGAGACCTTATCCCCCCCGACGCGCTCTACAAACTCCTTCTGGGGAAGGATGCTTACTGCAACTCGTATCTGTTCTGTCTGGTCATCTGTCAGGTTATCCGACCGCTCTCCGGTGACGCATCCGGATACCGCTGCTGCAAGTGCCACCAGCACTATAACAATCACTAACATCGGCAATGTCTGCAATTTCGTCTCTTTTGGATTCATTGATTGATCTTCGCACATCCTATTCAGCGATTGCCATGGTGGTTTTCCAATGATCAGGATCGCAATCTCCTCGTATGAACAAACGAGAAGACCTGCGTGGCTGTCTGTTCATTCCGGATTCACTCCGTGTTCAGGCTCTGCAATCCCACCGAACATAGCTGGTGAACGTATAAAAGTTTATCGGAACCTGCCTGGAATGAGAGCAAGTTGTGCTGCTAAAAAGAGATCGGGGTTTCCGGGTAGCAAGCGCACAAAAACTGCCTCTACCACAATACCGGCTGCCACGGATATGGTGAGCGGCAGTACTCGCATAATCCCGGGCATGTCTCAATCCACCCCGATCCACCCCGATCCGTCCCAACACCAATAAGGTTTTAAACCATTACACCATCAATCAATCCAACCCTATACTACTTGGGAGGACTAACCATGGCATATGGAATCGAATTTGTACCAAGCGACCCTGTTTTGAAGATAGCTCATTATACGAAGATGGCTGAGCAGAACGGGTTCGACAACGTGTGGATCACAGACCACTACAACAACCGTGACGTGTACACCACGCTTGCGATGCTTGCAACCAACACCAACACAATCAAGCTCGGAAGCGGTGTCACAAACCCCTATACAAGGAATGTTGCGGTTGCAGCATCCAGTATTGCAGCAGTAAACGAGATCTCAGGCGGACGTGCAATCCTCGGAATGGGACCTGGCGACAAAGCAACCTTTGACAAGATGGGAATTGAGTGGGTGAAGCCCCTCACCATGACGAGGGAGACTGTTTCAGCAATGCGCGAACTCTTTGCCGGAAAGCCAGTCAACCAGAAGGGTGAACTGGTATCACTCGCTGGCGCCCAGATGGCATTCGCTGCCGGGAACATCCCGATCTATCTCGGCGTGCAGGGGCCAAAGATGCTCCAGCTCGCGGGAGAGATCGCCGATGGTGCGCTCATAAACGCATCGCATCCGAAGGACTTCGAGGTCGCTGTAAAGGAGATCAAGAAGGGCGCGGAATCGGCAGGCAGGAGTATGAAGGACATCGACGTGACCGCTTATGCATGTTTCTCGATCGACAAGAAGGTCGATAAAGCACTGAACGCTGCAAAGATCGTCGTCGCATTCATCGTTGCCGGATCGCCACCAATGGTTCTTGAGAGACACGGCATCGACCCGAGCGTGATCGGTACGATCGGAGGAGCAATCGCAAAAGGCGACTTCGGAGCCCTGATGGGCGGCGCGGTCACAAGCGAGATGATGGAAGCATTCTCGATCTATGGAACACCTGCTGACTGTGTGGCAAGAATCGACGAACTCACCAAGATGGGCGTAACCCAGATCGTTGCGGGATCGCCGATTGGACCTGACAAAGAGAAGGCGATCAAGCTGATCGGAAAGGAGATCATTGGAGGCTGAGTGATTTGCCGCCAAAGATTGTAGAGGTCATCGAGAATGGCGTCTGCACGGCTTGCGGGGCATGCGAAGCGGCATGCCCCCTCAATGCCGTTCACATAGAGTCTGAAGCAGAGGTGCCAAAAGACGAAAAGCGTGTCCCGAGCGCAAGCAGACGTGATCCGAATAATTTGACTTATTATGTACACGGCGCAGCATGTGAGGTCTGTGAGGACTGTCTGACCTGTTCAAGAGTCTGTCCTGTTGTGGATGGATTCCCTGAGGACGAGTTTGACAACGTCCGAAGTTTCAGAGGAGGAAAGAGCGAGCTAGAGGGACAGGACGGTGCTGTCGTATCAGCAATTCTCAAATCCCTATTCGAGCAGGGAGAGATCGACTGTGCTGTTGGTATCAAGCGGGATGGTGACTGGAATATCGAGCCATTTATACTGACGAAGGCATCCGATGTTGATTTATCAAAGGGCACGAAGTACAGTTCAGCGCCGGTTCTTGCACAGCTCAAGGAGGCTATGAAGAAGTACAACAAGATTGCAGTTGTCGGAGTGCCGTGTCAGGCTCATGGAGCCGCGCTCATGCGAGACAACATGACCGACAAAATCGTACTTGTGGTAGGCATTCTCTGTATGGAAAGCTTCACAAGCGGGGTGCTCCGCGAAAACATCATCCCCAATATCATGGGGCTCGATCTCAGGAAGGTCGTGAAGATGGACTTCGGAGGAGGCAAATTCTGGGCATATACCAAGAACGGAGACAATGGTGAGGAGCCTGAACCCCACAATGTTGCGATCAAGGAAGTCGCACCGCTTGCACGAACCCCGTGCCACCACTGTCTTGATTACACGGCATACTACGCAGACATCTCGGTTGGATCGGTAGGCGCGCCGGATGGCTGGAACTCAGTAATCGTCAGAACCGAGACCGGTGAAAAGTATCTCAACAAGGTGAAGGGCATTGAATACATGGACGACCCGAAGCCGGGAATGTTCCTCATAAAGAAACTTGCAGATATGAAGCACAAGAGTAATGCGCCAAAGGAAGGAGAGGCGCATTAGCTGTGCTTTTTATATCGGGCGCTTTCAGCCATATCACTTAGGACACCATACCGTCCTTTCGAGCATCGCCGGCGAGGTCGATGAGATTGTGATCGGGATTGGCAGCGCACAGTACAGTCACGAGATTAAGAATCCTTTTACGGCAGGCGAACGCGTAGTTATGATCTCGCGTTCGCTGAGAGATCTGGATATCGATTGTTACGTAATTCCGATCGAGGATATACAGCGAAATGCGGTCTGGGTCTCGCATGTTATGTCCATGACCCCGCATTTCGATCTTGCATACACGAACAACCCGCTCGTTTTTCGGTTATTTGAGGACGCGGGAGTTCCAGTCAAGCGTTCTCCGATGTACCGGCGGGACGAGTATTCGGGAACTGCAATTCGGGAGAAGATGCTAACTGGGGAAGAGTGGGAAAATCTCGTGCCCGATGCTGTTGTTCGCGTGATTGAGGAGATCGGGGGTGTTGCGCGGCTGCGGGAGATCGCGCGGGATGATCTGGGATAGTGGAGTCGGGTTCACTTCACAACCTCACTCGCATTCGTTATCACCGGATCCGCACCAAGCACAGAAAGCAGCATTGCGATCTCGTTTGCACCGTGATGCCCGCCAGTAACCGCAATCGCGTGACGGAGCGCACAATCGACGACGACAACAGCCGGATCCGTCCATTTACTGGAGAGAAACGGCGCAATCTTCCGGACAGCGATCCCACATGACATGATTGCGATGATCGCATCATACCCGGATTCCGGAGAGAACGCATCAGAAAATGCGTGATCAGAGTACCAGATCACCTCACCTCTGACAAGGTCAGAGACGCGCTCCGCAACAGCGCGATTCCGCTCAAATGATATCACTGCGATCCGTATAGGTGTGACCTCCTGAAACTCTTCGGACATACAGCATCACCGATCAGGATCATGGCTGATCGCTCTATCCCGGCAGCCCTGACCTTCTCTGCGATGTCTGCGACCGTTCCGCGGATTATTTGCTCGTCCTGCCACGATGCCCGGTAGACTACCGCAACCGGAGTCTCCGGAGGGTACAGAACCTCGTTCATGATCTTTTCGATCTTATCCACCCCCAGGAAGATCGCCATCGTCGCGCGGTGCCTCGAAAGCTCTCTGATCGAGTCAGACTCAAGCGTAACGCCTGCGGGGCGGGTTATGATCAGGGTCTCTGTGATTCCGGAGAGCGTGAGCTGCGTCTTGAGCGCAGCTGTTGCTGCGAAGACCGATGAAACTCCGGGAATTATCCCAACATCGATGCCATGGCTTTTTAGCGCAAC
Source organism: Methanosarcinales archaeon (assembly GCA_021159385.1). Classification (GTDB taxonomy): domain Archaea; phylum Halobacteriota; class Methanosarcinia; order Methanosarcinales; family Methanogasteraceae; genus Methanogaster_C. The sequence goes on along the minus strand of JAGGRW010000217.1, from coordinate 11,815 downwards.
GATCTGCTCGCAGATCGCGCCGTAGAGTGATGGGTCACCTGTGTGCAGCCGGACGACCCGTTTTCCCCCCCTGACTGCACTGACCATGAGATCGGTCAGTTCATCGAGACTGAGCCCATGGCTGTTGACCGCGTCGCCATTGCTTATGGCTGCAACCGCAGGATCGACGAGCGAACCCGTGTAGATCACAAGATCGGCGCCATCGAGCAGCTCTTTTCCGCGAAGCGTGATCAGTTTCGGGTCACCTGGTCCTGCGCCAACGAAATAGACCTTCTCTGGCATGACCGGTTCTCTGACCCTTTCGGTCTTTCCGACTTTTTCCGATTCTTCTCCCTTGCTCGCGTAGATGATGCTAAAATAATCCCCCTTGTCTGGAATCTCATCGGTTATCCGCTCTTCGGAAGAGAAGAGCTTCTCAGCGAAGATAAAATCGGTGTAACCTTCGTTGACCAGATCAGCTCTTATTTTTTTTGGATCCCGTGTCTTTAAAACGATCTTTGTTGTGGTAGGTGAGCCGTCACTGACCGTGAACGAGCGATCGATTCCGACATCGGTTCTCGACGCGAAAGCCGTTATCGAACTGATCCCCGGGATCGTTTCGATTGTGATATCTGGATATTTCTCCTTCATTCGGTTTTTCAGGCGGATGAACGTCGAGAAGAAGTTTGGATCGCCGATCAGCCCGAATGCGACCAGACCGTGCCTGTTCCCATTCCCATTCCCGCCTCTGGAGGCGACTGCAGATGCAACGATGTCTGCATTCCGGTCGAGCGTCCTCTCAAGAACGGTTTTGTCGTGCGTCATCGGAAAGTCGAGTATCTCGGCATCCGTATATGGCAGAACCAGTTCCAGAGCAAGTTTTCCGGGAACGAAGACCTTGTCGCTCTTCTCAAGCATTCTTATCGCCTTTAGCGTCAGCAGTTCCGGATCGCCGGGTCCAAGTCCAACTCCTACAAGCGTCATTCATCTCCTCCGCATTCTCTGGCGCATCCGGCATGGCAGAGCGCTTTCGTGTTTCGCTGCATGTCGGTGGTCTCGTCGTCGTTGCCGCCATTCCCGTTTCCGGGAGCACGGATAGGTTCGATCATGGTGGATACATGGCGCTCGCTGATATATCAACTGTACCCTATCCGATCACGTTCGCTGGTGGGAAGTATCAGGCGATTAACCCCCTATCGGAGCTAAAAAAAGCGGCCATCGAGTTTGAGTGAACTACGATGACTCACAGCCTGACAATAGCGTTCCTCGGGCACACATCGATGCACGTCCCACACTGGGTGCACTTCTCCTGATCGATCACGGCAAGCACCTTGTTGAGTTTGATCGCGCTCTTATGACAGTTTCGTCAATACATCTACAAGTGAATCGGTCTCGACGTAGAACGCTTTCGAAGCCCAGACATACATCCCGTACTACAGCAGTGTGAGTTCCTGTGCGCCAGTGTTGCTCATGCGCTACAGATAGGTTACATATAGTATCCTGCATAATTTGTATCACTTTCGGAGGGTGTTTCAAACATCGTGCATATCTCTTGCTGGCATTCGTCCTGACAGCAGCAAATACGACCTGTGCATCATCGATTAATTTTAAGTAGCATGATGGCTGTTACTGACTACATTACATGAGGCGATGTCGCCGTTGGCCCGGTCGCAGGCGAAGTTATCCGGGCGTACGATAAGACGTACGTAAATGCAGTGTTTCACTGGCTTTCAAGACGAAGGAGGAAAAATATGAAAATAGTGACCATAACCGGATTAATAGCTATCTTTGTGATCGTATTGGCCGTGCTTTTTGCTGGATGTGTGGATGATGAAGGACCTGTGAATGTTGAAGAACCCACTCCGACACCAGAATTGACACCAAGAAAAGAATCCGCAACTGTACCTGTACCCGAACCAACGGCGGAAGATAAACCGGTAGCCGATCTGAATCTTAAGGTGGGAAGGGCAGCAAAGACGTCGAAGATATCGGTTAAGGTGACATCTGCCACGAAAACAGACCATTACGACTATTATTCAGATACTCTGAAACAGACAACAATAGAAGAGGCAAGCCCTGGGAAGATCTTCGTTATTGCAAATGTGCTGATAAAGAAAATCGAGGGCGAGGGAGTATATGCGGGATTGAGTAAGTTCAGCATGACTGATTCAGGGGGTGTCAGGTATGATCCTGAACCTTCCTATCAGGGCGACGATAAACTTGTAGAGCTTGAAGAGGCGCACCTGAACCAGAAGATGCGTGGCAGTGTGCTCTTTGAAGTTCCAAAAGACGCGAAGGGATTGAAGATCTGGTATGACTTCGAAGACCTGTCTACTGAGGTAGAATCGGCATCGTGGGACTTATAATATTGTAGAGCCACGAAGCCTCTTTCGTTCTCTCGTGGCTCTACATAAACAGAATCACAACTTCACGATCGCATTCCTCGGGCACACATCGATGCACGTCCCACACTGGGTGCACTTCTCCTGATCGATCACGGCAAGTGCCTTTACCAGTTTGATTGCGCCCTCCGGACAGTTCTTCTTGCATATCCCGCATCCGATGCATCCGAACTCGCAGATCTCTTTGACATACTTGCCCTTGTCGTGTGATGAGCAGACCACATACACAGGTCCGTGCTCCTTTGCAATCGTCAGCACCTGTTGCGGACATTCCCTCACACATGAGCCGCAGCCCTTGCAGTTGTACTTCTTGATCCTTGGAAGCCCGTTATCCGCGATCTCGATCGCATCGAACATGCATGCTCGCACGCAGTCGCCAAGACCGATGCAACCGTACGAGCAGGCTTTCCTTGTGCCGGCAAGAAGGATCGCGGCTCTGCACGTATCCGCGCCGATGTAATCGTAGCGATCCTTGCAATTTGTGCCGCCCTGACAGAGGATAACCGGATACGTAGGTTCTGCCGTGGAAATCTCAATCCCAAGCAGCTCTCCTATCAGCTCAAACCTCTCTGCATCGCATGATGTGCAGACATCTGGTGTCACATCTCCTGCCACAATATGTTCTGCGCAATCAGCGCAACCAGGGAATCCACACGCTCCACAGTTTGCTCCGGGCATCAGTTCGATCAGTGCATCGACAAGCGGATCGGTCTCGACATAGAACGCCTTTGACGCCCAGACGAGCATCGCCGCCATCGCAAAACCAAGTCCACCAAGCACGGCGATTGCAGGTGGGACGAGTTGCATCATTTCAGGACTCATAGTTTCACCACCGAGAAGTAACTGACGACGATCAGTGCCATCATCATAGCAGCGAAGAACGCACCGATAAATCCGTTAAAGAGATCGACACCTCGCATAATCAACTTCTCTCGCACCGCTGCCGTTGCAAGCATCACCCATGAGTAGCCAAGACCTGCACCAAATGCGTACACGATGCTCGCGCCATAACTGAAGTCTTCCTTAACATTCAGGAGAACCACACCAAGCACGGCACAGTTCGTGGATATGAGCGGCAGATATATTCCAAGCGACCTATATAATGGAGGGCTATACCGATGGATGATGAACTCAACGAGCTGCACAAACGAAGCGATCACGAGAATGAAACAGATCGTCTGCAGGAACATCAGATGGTTCGGCTTTAAGAGATAGTAGAAGATGGGCCAGGTGAGAATCGCCGACATGGTCATAACGAAGGTGACTGCCATCGACATACCCTTCGATGTCTCGGAATTGGTGGTGAGACCAACGAATGAACAGAGTCCAAGAAACATCACCAGGAGGAAGTTCTTGGTGAACATAGCGTCCACCACGATCGGGAAGAGAGCTTCGTGGGGCATGTACCCCGGTGTAACAATATCCATCATAATTCAACACCCTCCTTTCTAAGCTGTCTCATCCGTTTACGATCCCCAATGATCTTGAACAGAAGCATGAGTGTACCAATCGTGAGAAACGCACCAGGTGGTGTGATCATCATGACCGCGGGATCGATCGGGATTGTTAGAGGATTTCCTATATTGTAAAATTTTATACCTTCTACACCGCTCATGAGCATCACAAGCTGTAGCTTACCTGTTCCGAAGAGTTCCCTGATACTTCCGATCAATAACAGTACCAGCATATACCCAATCGATATTCCAATCGCATCTGCTATTGATGGTAATACTGGATTTCGATTTGCATACGCCTCTGCTCTTCCTATTACAATGCAGTTCACAACGATAAGTGGCACAAAGATGCCAAGAGCCTCGTACATCGGTGGCAGATATGCCTCGAGCAGCATGTCAACCATCGTAACGAATGTACAGATGATCAGGAGGAATACCGGAATTCTGACACCGGGTGGTGTTATCTTCCGTATCGCGGATACAAAGATGTTTGAACCGAGCATCACAAATGCAAACGCGAGACTCATGCCAAGTCCATTTGCAAACGATGTGGTTACAGCGAGTGTCGGACAGAGACCGAGCACAAGTACAAACACAGGATTATCCTTAATAATTCCCCTTATTATCTCTCCTACGAACGATTTTTCTGCCATTATGAAACCTCCTGTTGGACATGTGCAACTATATCATGCACACCATCGGTAACTGCTTTCGATGACAGTGTTGCGCCTGTGATGCCGTCAATCTGTCCGCCGTCGGAACAGAGTGCCAGTCCGTCCGGACCAATGCCTTTGAATTGAGCGGTGAATTCTGGCTGCTTCTGGACCTTGTCGCCGATTCCGGGTGTTTCTTTCTGCGCAACAACTGTAACATAGGTCATCTTGAAATCAAGATCCATTCCGCCGGCAACCGTCATCACATCCTGCAAACCCGGTATCTCGGCGATGAACCCATAGCCGACCAAGTCGCCGCTGCCATCGTAAGCCTCGTAATATAAATCTTCGCCATCAACCGTGACCGCTTTGAATGTAGCAGCACCGGGGACAGCACCCATGTCGAGCAGCTGCTTGCCCGGACCACCCAATAGCTCTGCTCGTCTATCAAGCTCTTTCTTGGTGACTCCATACGTCGCGGTCAGGACTACAGCCGCAATCATAGCAAGAACCGTTAATTTGATCAGTATCGATACTGTGGAATCTTTTGTTTCTGCCATATTATTTCCCTCCGATCGGCTTTGGTATGGTGTTTCTGTCGATGAACGGTCCCAGCGCATTCGCCAGAAGTACCGCAAAACACATCCCTGTGAAGTACGCATCGAAATGGAGCTGGATCAGTATCAATACGACAATAAGAATTCCGTAAGTAAATCTGCCTCTCTTTGTCACCGGTGACGTGATCGGGTCTGCTGCAAGGAATATCAGTCCGAGGAAGTAGCCACCGGTTAGCACATAAGGAAGTTGTGAACCCATCCCGACAATCGGCAGCAAGAGTAGCAGCAAGATAGTGGCACTGATTGCCACTCGCCGGTCCACATATCTCTTGTAGAGCACAAACGCTCCACCAACAAGAACTGCTGCCGGCGAAATCTCAATAAGTCTGCCAGCTCCGTTCTCGAGTATCAGGTCCCAGAGACCGCCGAGATTTGGCGTGGATGCAGTCCCCATCAGCGTGGGCCACGCAGCAAGCAGGAATGCAAATCCGACCAGCACCGGATGGAATACCAGCGTCCCTGTACCGCCGAAGATGTACTTTGCAACAGCGATCGCAAACACGGCTCCTATGACCGGAACCCAGACCGGAACACCCGGCGACATCAGGAGCGCGAGCAAGAGACCGATCAGAACGGCGTTTCCGTCGTCGATTGTTACCGGCTGGGAAGCAGCTTTGTAGATCACAACCTCAGTAACGACCGCAGCAATCACGGTTGCAAGAATGATTATTAACGCCGGGAGCCCGAAGAAGATGATCGCCATGATCGCAACCGGCATGAGTGCAGCGACTGTGCCCCACATCATGCGTTTCACGGTCTCGTTACTCTTCACATGTGGCGGTGGTGATATTGTGTATGTCATTCGGACACCTCCATTTCAGCCGCCGCAATCTCAGCCACACCGTGCTTGCCGTACCTGATTATCTGCACGAGCGGGAGCTTTGATGGGCAGACGTACGCACAGAGACCGCACTCCACACAGTCGCCGATGTACAGCTCCGCACACTTATCAAACTGCGCGCTGTCCGCATACCCGTACAGGAGGTGCGGCATCAGTCCTATCGGACACTCGTCCACGCACCACGCGCAATTGATACAGGGCGTTTGCGGTTCGCGATTTATGTCGCGCTCGGTCTGAACAAGAATTCCTGTTGTCGTCTTAATCACTGGAACCTCGTCTGCGTACTGCGCCATGCCGGACACCGCGCCGTCCATGATAATCTTTACCGGCGTTCCGGAGCAGCCGCCACACTCATCGATCACGTGTTTGATCGGCGCGCCGATCTCGACCAGTGCATTTCCAGGGGATCCCACCGCGCCGGCAACGGTCACCACCTTCTTGATCATAGGTGTGCCGTGCAGCGCATCGTACACCGCCCTAATCGCAGTGACGCTCGTAATAAGAACGCCCCGGTCCTCGGGAGTGCTACCGCGTGGCACCTTCTTTCCCGCAAACTTCCTGGAAAGCACGTTTTCGGTACCCGGCGGATAGTACGTCGGTGTCGCAATGATTTTTATGTTGTTGTCAGGAATCGTCTCGGTTCGCATGATCTGCAGCGCAGCCGACCCGAGTTCAATTACGATTACCGCTTTCTTGGCGCCAACGGTTTTCATCAATGCTTTCAGTCCGTATATGATCTCAGAAGGACTGTTTGTCATGAGTGCAGCGTTTGCGGTTAGGTCATCGGTGTTTGTGCCGTTTATAATGATTGTGTTAATATCTGCCTTTGCACACAATGTCAACCGTCCGTTCGGCTCGACGATTCCGGAATCCCGGATGATCCGTCTTATTTTACCGGTTGACAATTCTTCCGGCTCGGATTCTTCGCTCGCTCCCTCGTGTACATTGGCTCCATCATGTACCTTGATCACCACACTGAGAACCTCTCTGCCAGAGGGGTGCGGTAGTTCGGAGATGGCGGTAACCTCTCCGGAAACGCTTGAATGTATCCGGAATTCGCCATCGCCGATCAGTTGACCGACAGAAATAGTATCACCAACACTTACGAGGGAGCTGCACACCGCGCCATCATGCTGCTGCAAAGGAATAATCACCTGATCAGATGTTCTGATGGTTGCAATCTTCAATGCGGATGCCTCCTATGTTTCGAGTGTGGATGTGTGTGTCACACATATAAGTCTTGTTCTCTCTTTTGGCATCAGGGTGCGAGCTCCAGTTGGCGCACCCTCGCAATAGCAAGGCTTATATAATATCTCATTATGATAATGATAATGAGGTGAGAGGTTTGTGCTGGTTGAAAGGCAGGGCAGACCAAGAGTACAGGTGTGGGTTTGGGCTGCTGGCAACATGCATAACTCCGATCATCTGAGTGGTAGACTCACAGGCTCTGCGATTGGGAGTGCATCCGGTGACGTAAACCAGAAAAGTATACGCCAAACAGGAGTGAGGTACATGAACGAACACAAACACAAAACCAGAGTACACATCTTCACGGTATCGATCCTGATATCGATTGCAGTCTCTGCAATCTCGGCGGGTTCGGTCGATGAGGTTGTGTCACAAGCAGAAATCAATAGAATAAACGAGATACGGGCGGCGATGGGAACAGAAGTCAACTGGACTGTAGGCACGACATCCGTATCAGGGCTCTCGGCAGAGGCGAAGAGACAGTTGGGCGGAGCGATGATCGCTCAGGTTCCGGACGATGCCGACATAATACGCGCACCTGCAGGGGTTGCGGTTCCTTACGGCACTTATGACTGGCGCAACAAGGATGGAAAGAACTGGATGACTCCGGTCAAGAGTCAGGGATCGTGCGGGAGTTGCTGGGCGTTCGGCGCGGTCGGCGCGGTCGAAGCAAAGATCAACATCGATGCGAACAACCCGTCGATGGACGTCGATCTGTCTGAGCAGCACCTTGTAGCATCGTGCTGCAGCAATTGCGGCGATTGCGGAGGCGGCTATCCGACAGGCGCTCTTAACTACATCAAGAGTCCGGGATTGCCGAATGAGACCTGCTCCCCGTACAGGGCATGTAACTGTGCCTGCACGCCATGCGATGGCTGGGAAGATCACGTCTGGACGATCGAGGATTACAAACCCGTAGAGCCTACGACCGCTGCGTTTAAAACCGCGCTCCGGCAGCATGGTCCGATGGTCGTTGTGATCCGGGTTCCGGACGACTGGTTCTTCTATGCCGGCGGGGTCTACGAGCCGGTCTCTTCGTCCGATGAAGTTGGCTGGGCAAACCACTGTGTGGTTCTCGTCGGGTACAACGATCCCGGGGGCTACTGGATCATCAAGAACAGCTGGGGTTCAAACTGGGGTGAGGACGGTTATGCGAAGGTCAAATACGGCGATCTTGAGCAGTACCACTACGGCTATGTGATAGTGAACACGACCTGCCCGAGCGCGCCGGTGATTTCGGTTGATCCGGAGGAGATCGATCTGTCGATTCCGGTCGGGGACGTCAGTTCGGTGGAACTGTCGATCGCAAACAGCGGGGACACGGAACTCTCGTACACGATATCCGATGATGCAGACTGGGTGACAGAGTCGCAGGCAAGCGGCACAGTTGCGCAGGGCGGGGCGGCAAACATCACAGTGACCTGCAACACAACAGGCATGGTCGCGGGCAGTTATGGCGCAAGCATTGTCATAACCGGCAATGCTGTTGAGACTGTGACTGTTCCAGTGAATCTGACAGTCGTTGGGGTAGTCTCCACTGATTCGGCTGGAATTGCAAAGAGCGGGTACGCGCCCGGCGATTGCGTGTACGTGCGCGCGTACGGACTCGTGCCTGATACGGACTACTGGGTATATATCCAGGCCGATCCGGTGAATGACATGGACTGGCTCACAAACACCCAGCTGGACGATTCTGGGGTGGAAATCGTGACATCCGACTCGACCGGTCAGATTGTGAACACGCTGATCTGGCAGAATGTGCCAGAAAGCCCACCAAACGCGAAATGGTGCATCGTCTTTGATAGTCGTGGGGCAGGATCAGCTGGCAGATACAATGTCGCGTACGATGCGCTGGGCGAGTTCGAGATATTGACGATCCCGACAGGCGTTACGGTCAGCATCGGGTCAACCACAGGTTCGAGCGGCGGCACTGCAACGGTTCCGATCAGTCTTGCGAACGCTCTTGGCATCACCGGCTTGTCGCCTACGATCGCCTACGATCCGTCTGTCGTGCAGGTGCTTGGAATCTCTGCCAACACGTCGGTCGTCGCGATCACGATGCAGGGGGCTCCGAATATCAACAACACGGCAGGACTCGCGAAGTTATCACTTACGAGTGGTGGCGATGGCATCACCGTAACGAGCCTGGCGCCTGTTGCTGATGTGACATTTGAGCTTCTCGGCGCAAATGGCATGTCCACTGATCTAGCGTTCGTGGATACTGGGATGATGCTCGCAAACGCGGACTTTGAGGTCTTCGCGCCGAACTCGATTGAAGACGGCAGGATCGCTGTCCTGGTTAAGGGCGACTTCAATGGCAACGATGTGATCGACATCGGGGACGTTGCAAGGATTGTGTGCCTTCGGGCAGGCAGCATCGCAACCACGCCGGAAGACCTTGCTATAGGCGATTTCAACGGCAACGGTGAGATTGACATGGAGGATGTCACAACGCTTGCAAACTACCAGCTTGGAAACATTGACACACTGTGACACACTGTGTCCATCGAGAACTGTGTCCATCGAGAATTCGATTGTGTGTCTGCGTAAACCGGCAAGCTGCGGGATGTTTGTCTGCCGGTTTACGCAAAAGCTTTTTTTTTCAGGTTTTGACTGTTTTTAATTTATTCCGGATAACCGGATCATTGCAAAAAAAGATTAACTGCAGAGGTTCGCAGAGGTTCGCAGAGCGTCGTTATTTTACTCTGCGTCCCTTTGCGCTCTCTGCGGGTTTTCAAATCGCCCCGGAAAATAATAAAAGGTCCCCCCTACATCGAGCATCCGTTCCCAAAAACTTATTAACGAAAAAGACATAATGGTAATATTACATGATTCCAGTGGAGGTTAGGGGGTTCCTGTCTCATGGTGGGGGCAGTTCATTAATCATACAGGGCAGTCCGGGCACCGGAAAGACGATCATGGCGCTTGAACTGATGGACGAGTTCCTCGATCTCAACCCGATCTATCTCACCACGAGATCGACAACAGAAGCGGTCTACCGATACTTCCCACGACTGCGCCGGATGCAGGATGAGATCAATATCATCGAGTCGAAGAGCGTGTTCTGGGACAAATTCTTCAAAAAAATCGATGACAAGACGCTGCGCGTCGAAAAAGATGCTTTTGAAGTATACGGCATGCTTGACGATCCTGACAAAACCGATTTGACCGAATTTGACATGGTCTGTGATCGAGTCGATGCGTTTCTTCCCGAAACGTCGCTGGTTGTGATGGACAGTCTCGAAGGCTTGAGTGACAAATACAAGGTGAGCGGAAAGTTTATCATCAATCTGGTCACCAGATGCCTGATTGAGCCTGCGCAGACCAAGGTCGTTGTCATCCTCGAGAATGAGAACGACGTGGAACTGAACTACCTCTCTGATGGTGTCGTCACATTGCACCGAAAGGACATCGGCGGCAGGCGTCTGCGAATGCTGACTATAAATAAGCTGCGCGGCATAAGCATTCCCCAGCCGAGTTACCTGTACACGCTGGACAACGGGAGATTTCGCAGCTTCAATACGTTTAACGTTGCACGTCCTGAAGAGTATCTTCCATTTGAGTCGATTCCGAATACCAAGACGCACTACTCGACCGGAAACCGCGATCTTGACGAAATAACCGGCAGATACCAGATCGGAAGCTATGTCCTGATGGAAACGGGCGAGGACGTCGATAACTTCTTTTACATACTGCCGATGCTGACCGCGGCGAACGCTGTGAGTCAGGGCGGCGGCGCGGTCATACTCTCGGTCGGCGGCGCGGGTCCGAGCGAGGTTAAGAATTACCTGTTTGAGTATGGGTTGAGTGATAAACTGAACTCGTTCAGGGTCGTTACCGAAGAGAATCCCGAAGAGCCGGTTACAGAGGATTTTGTTGTTGCTTACGACAAGGAACAGTTTTCAACGGAGTTCAATATACTTGACCGGGAGACGCACAGACTGCGATCGGAGTGCGACGGATCCGTTGTTAAGATTGCTGACTACAGCATCCTTGAAACGATACTTGATAAGAACGCACTCAAGAAGACGATCATTTCGGAGAAGAAGTACACCGCAGCAAACAAGATCCTGACGATTGCGATATGCACGCACGCAACATCACCCGAAATCAAAAAAACGCTTGCGGATTCCTCTGACATTCATCTGAAACTCGATAAGTGCAACAGCACAATGATACTCTACGGCAAAAAGCCAGCGACGAGTATGTATGTGATCGAGCCCGACGTCTCGCATGGATACAGGGACGTGAGGCTGACAGCGGTGCGGTGAGGATCGGTTGTCAATCTCTGATTCTGTGAGTCTATAAGTGCTCACCGGGAAGCAAGGGAGTTTTTATTACTTTCTGAGAACGCCGGAGTGTCTTAATGAGCACAACTACCAAAGTCGGGAGATATTAATCTGCAAAGCCGTTCACATCGTTAATCTGCATAATCGGCGTCCATCTGTGGCTGATAAAAGCTTTTAGCCACAGATTACACGGATTTCACTGATTACGCCACTCCAGTCATACCAATGTTTGCCGGGTTGGCGTCATGTTTTGGTTCTCTGGTAATTCCAGTGATATCCAAAAACATCCAATGCCGCGCAGATTACACACAACCTACATGTACTATGTACCA
>JAGGRW010000136.1 GCA_021159385.1 Methanosarcinales archaeon | reverse complement strand
TCACAAAAGTTTGATCAAAAACTGTGAGCCCTTCGGCTGCGCCTTCGGGCAGAGGAATCAGAAACCCCCACAGGAGGGATTTTTAACGAAAAAGTATATCGCCAGCCCATGCCCGAAGGGCATTTCTTACTCGATTTTTTGTGAAAAAATCGTTTTTTATGCATGAAACGATAATTTCAGAAGCATGATACGAACGACCACTCCGCCACGACCGCAACCGCCAGCGGGCGAAGACACGCCCCTTATATTTTCAATTTCGAGGATCGGGAACATAATGTACCAGGTGACTTTTGATCCGGTCAAAAGGAGCGGCATGATCGCAGCCAATGCATCCTTCGTATCCGAATCCGACAGGGGGGAGGTGCTGGACATCTTCAGGGACGTGATCCGCACCGGGCTTGCCGTAGGTTCATATTTCAAGGTGATCGAATGCGGATCATCGTTTTGGGGAATTACGACGAAAGAAGGTGAATGCGTGATTTTAACACCGTGCAGCATCACAATTGACGGTGTTCTCCTGAAAGCCGGAGTTCCGGTGCGCCCCACTCTCGGCGGTATAGTGCAGATCAAAAAAGGGGTCCCGGTGCGCTTCACAGACATTATAACGTACGAAGGCAGCACGATCGACCCGATCGATGTACTGATGTCGCAGGAGATCGCTTCGGTTACGGATGTCATAAAGACCGGAACTGGCAGCATCCTTGCAAATCTGCGGATTGTGCCGATGTACGCTCGCACAAGGGTCGAGAACGTACTCGACAGCCTGCAATCCGCTGGGTTTGACGGTGTGCTCTTTGTGAGTGAACCGAACACCGATGTGCTGGGCATCCCGATAGAGCGCGATCATATAGGAATCGTTGCAATCGGCGGCACAAATCCGGTTGCTGTGGTGCAGGAGCAGGGCATACCGATACGCACATACCCGCTCTCGGAACTGGTTGACATTGGGGAGATGGAGATGGTTGTGTAATTCGGACTTCAGACTGGCTCAAACTCCGAATAATCCACCATCCATCGCCGAGACGGTCGGTTTGGTTGTGACATGACCGCAATTCCCATAGTTTCACGTACTATCCCAGCCGGTAGATGCAGACATCATCGTTTTCGAATATCTTCTCAAAATGCTCTATCTCAGAGCCGCTTACGAACTTGCAGCACATCGATTGTTCGTACAGCCGCTCAAACTCCGATTGCGACGACATATCAGGTTTCTGGTCCAGTGCTTCTGTTATAACCCAGAACAGACCCTTATAGTACCTTGGCATATACACGATGGTTGCGTCGTACTTCTCTGCAATACCCCTCGCTTCATCGACTGAGTCGGTCACAAGGAACCGCGCAACATCTGCAACCCTCTCGTCCGGTTCGAGTTCGCTGATTGCGGTCGGTCGCGCAACCGTATGCTCGATACTCGCTGAGGCGTAGCGTATCACCGGAGTTTTGCCTCCCGCCTCAATCTCGAGTGCGGGGTCCCACCATGCCATGACCACCGCGGCATCTGCGCCTTTTACATCTTCGAGGAACCGGATCGCGTCGTAGGTGTCCTCTGAAATGAAACGACCCGATGTAAAATCCTTCGAATCGATGAAATACGAGACACCCTGACCACCCATCCACGTGCCAGCCACAAAATCATCATTCAGTGCGTACAATTTAATATCCTGATCCGCTCCAAATTCTCCGACCAGAATAGAGGCTTTCTGCTGATTCAGATGGTTGTAATAACTACCAAGTCCGACAGATGTCACCGCAACAAGAAGAACCGTGATTCCAATCATCAGGTATGATTTCTTTCTCGACTCATGAATATGAGACCCCGTGGTGCTGCGAAAGAGCATGAGGATGCTCAGCAGAGCCGGCAGCGCGATCAGCAGAGAATACGCGATGAGCGTGGGCTGATCGAATGTGTAGTTGGAGAGCGGTCTCTCAATGAGCACCGCAACACCGCCGTACCGGATATGCGCCATGTACTGGTGCAGATATGCGAAGAACGCAAGTGCAAGTGCGATGTTAGCAAGTGCAAGTATCTTGCAGACGTTATCATAAGAATTATCTCTTCTCACAAAGCTAAACGAGATTGCGAGCGAGATGATTCCGATTGTGAGCAGCAGTCCCGATGCCACGAAGTTGATATCCATGGTCCACCACGGAAACATCCGGGTATTTGGCTCCGATAAAACCAAGAGAGCGGTCGATATGAGATAAGCAGCAAATGCAAGGTGGACAATTCCCAGAAAAATTCTGCTGTTGCTTCTTATCCAGGTCAATGTCTGATTTTTATTCGAGAACATAAATCCTTCCTCCTTTGTTATTCGTTCCTTCACAGGACACCATCCAAGCAGTTTTTTGATGAGTTCGGTCATATAATCCCCTCGAGTTTTCGGAATAGCTCATCAGCCATCTCCGCGGGGCTTTCTGACTCGCCGAGTGCTATTCCCATCTCGCCAGCGTAGTCGCACAGGAGCTTCTCGCACTCGTGGGCGCGGCTGCACTCGCCGCAGTCCCCATCGTGCCGGTACCAGACCTGTACGCCGTGCTTTGCAGAGATAAAGATGATTGCATCGGTCTTCAGTTGAACCGATCTCCCGAAGAGGACTCCGCGCTCGAAATTCACTTTCGCAATCTCGATATGGTTCGATTGCGCCATCTCCAGGAGAACCCGGGATACTTTCGAGTCCATGCCCTGAAGCGCTTTGGATACTGACTGACGGCTGACACTGAAACTTCTGGCGATCTCCGCGCCCGTTATGCCGTCTCTTCTCAGTCGCCAGAACTCAAATTGCCGTTCGTTTACTGGTAGGAACATGTGTCAACATCTGTAGGTTTACATATAAGAGGTTTTTGGTCTCGTGACTATACAGTCTCGTGACGATACGACTAACCAAACACCACAAACAGGGGCATTTCGATAATACTGATACCTTATCACTTACTCCCCCGCACAACCAACCGATAGAACTATTATAATTGATGCCCCGCGTCTAAAAAGAAGGAACAAAAGTAATCGAGACGGAGTACTTAAGATATACCCAAAAAGAGGTGCAATTCTAATGGATACGCAAAGTATGCTGAAGCAGATGTGCGAAAGCGACATCAATGACTCCGATATCAAGGCGATCTGCAAAAGCCGTGGTTTTCCTGCCAAAGAGGCGACTTCTCGTGATGTCTTTGAGAACTTCTTCATCTCCACAATTGGCATAGAGGGGGCACTGAACTCATTAACATACAAGGAAGTTGTATTTCTCCACCTGATAAGTAAGATGAAGAAAGAAGTTGGTATCAAATACTTCGAGAGGCTCTACGGTTGCGCAGAATCAGCGAACGGGTATTATTACATGACTTTTACCAAGCAGTACAAAGAGACATTTAAAAAAGTGAAGAATAATCTGGTACGAAAGGGTGTGCTCATTGGTATAGTCAAAGAGCAAGAGACGTATGTCAAATATACTAAGATGGAACGCTGGCGATTCTCTTTTCCTCCGGAATTTGTAGAGTTTCTTCCACCCCTCGCCAGGGCTTCGACATTCAACGAAGCAGGGGATTTCAAGAGGGAGGTACTGCGTGATAAACTTCTTGAGATCGCCCGCGGGGAAGAAAGACCATCTCCTTTATCAAACTCAAAGAAAAGATCGTTCAAACTTGCAATCGAGGATGGCGATCTGTCCATCGGGGGTGAACCGTTCAGAGCAAAACGCCTGTTGGATTGGCAGCAAGCATGCTTGCATGCGTCCGTTAAAACCGATACCAAGAAGCGGAGTTATCCGAGTAGCGACATGGCGCCCGTTGAAGCTGCACTCTATACATTTTCACAACTAAAAGAGCATGAATGGCTACCCGCAGACAGTCTCGCGGTGATTCTCAAGATATTCACAGGAGAGGATATAAATCACCCCTGTGAAGAGATCTGTGAGGCGGGCTGGGAGTGGGGCTGCCTTGTAAAAGTTGTGGCAGGTGGAACGGCATACTACCGGTTGCCTGACGATCCCCTCGAAGATGCGACCGCACCAACGCCTGCTCAGTACCTACAGGTTGCGCCTGACGGCACAGTAGTGTTGAGCGTGGCGAAAATCCCTTATTCCGCGCTGGAGGTGCTGACAACGATCGCCACTCTGGACATTCGCAATTCCAGTCTGGAAGCGACCGCAAATGTAATCAAGATAGGGGACGCGCTAACGACAGTCCGAAAAGATGGTGTTTTTGATTGGCTCAGAAAGAATTCATCCGGTTTTCGCACCGCAATTGAGACTGCTGAAAAGAGATGGGGTAAACAGATCATTCATGAAGACCTGATGGTTGCACGGGTAAAAGATCTGAGCCTAAAGGTGCAGATCGAGAAGTTATACCCGGGATCACAACTCGTATCGCTTCCGGAGGATTATATCGCATTTCCCTGTGACCTGCTTCCCGCGATACAGAAAATAGTGGAGAAGTCAGGGCATGTGATCAAGAAGGCAAGGAATGGATGATGCGACCAAAACCAGACCTGACCCCGGCAGATATCGACGAACTGAGCGTTGTTTCCAACCAGTGCGATCTGCGCCATGATTTACATGCCTTTGTTGAGTATGTGCGAGAGCGCGATGTAAAACGGTTGCACCGGAGTAATGAGCTGAACAGGTCCGATCAAAAGCGATTGGCAAAACTCATGAGCGATTCACACCCATTAGAGGAAGTAGAGGCAAAAGGGCACTCTGATTGGATCGATTATGTCGATCGACTGGCGCTTGCATTCAGGTTCACAGACTATGACACCGAGGGTCGGTATATGGGATACACCAGTAGTGAACCGTCATTTCCTGACAATTACATCGATGTTGATACCAAAAAATATGAAGGGTTCATTGATTTACCGTTAATAGAGCAGGAGAAGAAGCTTCTGGATTTATTGGTAAAACACTATCTTGAGGGCAACAATGAGTTTTACAAGACAAGTGTGCTGGGCAGGCTATCAGGGTTCTCGACCCGGGGATCGGCGACCGGTATTATGCCGGGATTGGATTTTGCAAGGGCAAGACGGTTTCTTATTAAGGTTTTGCAAACCTGTACGCCCGGTGTCTGGTATACTGCCGCCTCATTGATCCGATATCTGAAAGAACATCATCCATTCTTTCTTATTCCAAAGAATCCCAAATATCAACATGAAGGGTATGCAAAGGAGGGGCGGTATGGCAACTTTCGGGAGCAAAAAGAGAAGTGGGGTACGGAGACTCCGATTCCGGAGGGTGATGCGGACGCGTTTCTGCGAGTGGAAGGTCGCTTTGTGGAACGGTTCCTCGAAGGATTGCCACTCATTTTAGGATATATTGAGGTTGCCTACTCCAAAACAGAGTATAAAGGGCTTCTTCCCGAGATTAATCAGCTTCAGGCGTTTCGGGTCAGTGATACGTTCTTGCACGTGATGGCTGGTGAGATCATAGAGCCAAAAGTCACAGTGCAGCCGAATTTCGAGGTGCACGTGGAATCGGAATTGTATCCGGTTCGGATTCTTGCGCAACTGACAAAACTTGCGGATGTCGTAGCAAAGGACAGAACAAACATCTTAAAACTTCGAAAGAAGAAGGTCCTGACCCAATTGAGCGAAAGAGAAGATTTTGATGCGATCAAGCTCCTGGAGAACATGAGCGGTCAGAAACTGCCGCAGAATGTTCAAATCGAACTCGTTGAGTGGACTGGGGCGTCAGAAGCGTTCACCCTCTATGAGAATGTTGTCCTTCTCGAGGGAGACTGCGACCTGCCCGAAATCGGCGAATTCACGATTGAGTCCATATCGCCTACGATCAGGATCGTGTATTCGCCTGACAGGTTGTTTGCGTATCTTAAGCAGAAGGAGCTGATTCCTCTTCGCATAAAACATCGCTCTTCGGCTTTTACGCTTCTTCCCGACGGTGCAGACACGGTCTTTCCCAGACGCGATACGAGCGTTCCGAAATCAAAATTAAAAGCAGGAGCGAGAGCAAAAGCAAAGAAGCGTGTGACGATAAAACGGGAAGTCCGGATCACATTTCACTTTCCGGCAAAAGAGTTGATGGAAGAATTCCGCGACGGACTTGTGGCTGTTAGGTGCCCGGTTGCCGCAGATTGGAGCAAATTGACGCTCTCCTTTGACAAGCGTTACGAATCAGAGGTAAAGAAAGTCAGTAAGAAACTGTTAGATTACACAATCAAAATCGAGGACACTCCATGAGCTTACAGTCACAGAAGCCGCTCATAATCCAGAGCGATCGCACGTTGATGCTTGAGGTCGGTCACCCGGGATACGTAGAATGCCGGGATTTTTTATCTCTCTTCGCAGAGCTTGTAAAATCTCCGGAGTTTATCCATACGTATCGGGTAACACCACTCTCGCTCTGGAATGCGGCAGCACTGGATGTGCCGTTTAAAGAGATTACAGACGGTCTCGAAGAGTTCTCGCGTTACAGCGTTCCGTCAAATGTCATCGTCGATATGAGGGAGTGGTATGAGACTTATGGCAAGCTGGTGTTACAGAAAGCCGAAGTTGCAGAGGACTGCATGGAGCTTGTTGTTACAGACCCCCGCATTCTGGAACGAATCCGCAACAATGAGTCATTGGAAGACTTCTGGGTGGAGGTGGATACCGACAGCCCCGCCGGACTCTTCATACCACAAGTTAGACGCGGCGACCTCAAGCACGTATTGATAAAGGCAGGCTATCCTGTCAAGGACTTGTGCGGTTATCTGGAGGGGGAACGGTTCGATATTACTTTACGTGACGTTGATCTTGATGGTGACTCTTTTCAGTTGCGCGATTATCAAAAGGAAGCCGTAGATCTCTTTTACTGCGGAGGGGAGAAGACCGGCGGTAGTGGAGTGATTGTTCTTCCCTGTGGTTCGGGCAAGACGATCATAGGGCTTGGAACGATGACAGAGATATCAAGCCAGACTCTGATCATCGCGACCAACAATGTCTCTGTTGCGCAGTGGCGCGATGAACTTCTCTCCAAGACTCATATCAACGAAACGGACATCGGCGAGTACACAGGGCGCATCAAAGAGATTAAGCCGATCACGATCACCACATACCAGATGCTGACACATCGTCAAACAAAGGATAGTCCGCTTCACAACCTGAAGATATTTACCGAGCATAACTGGGGGCTAATTATATATGATGAGGTGCATATACTACCGGCTCCTGTATTTCGTGCAACAACCGAAATTCAAGCCAGACGGCGGCTTGGGCTTACTGCAACACTGGTTCGCGAGGATGGCAAGGAGGATGATGTCTTTGCACTGATCGGACCAAAGCGATATGATGTCCCGTGGAAGACGCTTGAGAGTCGCGGCTATATCGCGGAAGCCATCTGTACCGAGTATCGCGTCCCTCTTTCGCCTGAAGAAGAGCTTACGTACGCTCATGCCGATAAACGCGCCAAGTTTCGCATCGCAGCAGAGAACGAACGCAAAAAAGAGCTTGTGTGTGAACTCCTGGAGAACCACGCGGGTGAGAGCATCCTGATCATTGGTCAATTCATTTCGCAGTTAGAAAAGCTTGCCAAATCACTGGGGCTCCCGATTATCACAGGTAAGACCAAACAGGATGATAGAGAGAAGCTCTATGACGAGTTCAGGAAGGGGGATATCAACACACTTGTGGTATCCAAGGTCGCAAACTTTTCCGTGGATCTGCCTGACGCCAGTGTCATGATCCAAGTATCAGGTACCTATGGTTCGCGTCAGGAGGAAGCGCAGCGATTGGGGCGCATTCTTCGTCCGAAAGAACATGCGTCCCATTTCTACACACTGGTCTCGAAAGGTACCGTTGAACAGACGTTCGGGAGCAATCGTCAGCTCTTTTTAGTGGAGCAGGGGTATCGGTATCAGATCAGATACTTTTGAGATTTTCGGACCGTGTGATTATTAGGTCGGAGCATCCGGAAGGATGGTTTTGCACGTCTCTGTGATGCGGGATGTCGATTGCCAGTTCGCCTGCCCCATCTCCCCGCGGGAAACACTTAAATCAGGTACGCCGTAACATACAAACAACATGGCACGAATGTATTCACGACGAAAGGGAAAATCAGGATCAACGAGACCGAATCGGAAAGAGAGCCCCGCATGGGTTGACATCGAGGCGGATGCGCTTGGAGAGATCATAATCAATCTGTGGAAGCAGGACAAATCCACAAGCGAGATCGGGATGATCCTGCGAGATCAGTACGGCGTGCCTGACGCCACACTGGTTACGAAGAAGAAGATCACGCAGACGATAAAAGACAGCGGGATTGCGCTGAATGTTCCTGAGGATATGCGCAACTTGATCGTAAAAGCACTGAGATTACGCACACATCTCACCGCGAACAAAAAAGACGTTCACAACAAGCGTGCGCTTCAGCTGACAGAATCCAAAATCAGACGGCTCGTTAAATATTATCGCAGAACCGGCGTTCTTCCTTCCGACTGGGTGTATCGACCCGATACCGCAGAGATGCTGATCACGCGATAGTCGGCAGTCGACAGTTAGCAGACATTGACGGTAAATATTAACAGGTGTAACGGTAAGCGGTAGTTATGGTTGTGTACAAAACTTACGACGATCTTCCGAAGATTTCGCTGCCTTTCGGGCAGGAGGTGTTTATCAGCGACAGCACGATCAGGGATGGCTCCCAGATGCCGGGAATCGTGATGAAGCGCAAGCATAAACTGAAGATTTACGAATTTTTGCACAACACCGGAATCGAGAAACTTGAGACGTTTGTGTACAATAAGCGAGACCTGGACGCCATTTCGGACATGCAGGATCTCGGATACGAGTACCCTGAGATTACGGGCTGGTCTCGCGCCCTACCTGCTGACATCGATTTCGTGCTTGATGTGGACGGAATCGAAGAAACCGGGATTTTGATGTCGGTCTCGGATTCACACATCCTTGACAAGATGCAGCTTTCCGGTCGCGAGGAAGCATATAATCGGTACGTGAACGCACTCCAGTATGCGGTCGATCACGGACTGCGCACCCGCGCGCATCTCGAGGATATGACCCGCGCAGACCTCCACGAGTTCGTGTATCCGCTGGTTCACGAGATGATGGAGATTGATCCCGATTGCATCATAAGGGTATGCGACACGCTCGGGCTTTCGGTTCCGTTTGCGGATGCATGCGAACCGTACAACCTCCCCGGAATCGTGGACGGCTTAAGGGAACTGGGCGTAAAGAACATCGAAACGCACGTCCACGACGACTTCGGGCTCAGCGTCTCATCGACGCTTGCTGGATTCCTGCACGGAGCCAACTGGACGAGCTTAACATTCTTAGGAATCGGAGAAAGGGCTGGAAACGCGGAACTCGAGAAGATTCTCCTGTTCCTCGCAACAAGGGTCGAAGGATTTGAAAAATACAACCTCTCCGGTATAACGAAGTTCGCAGAGTACATAGGACACAATATCGGGATTCGGATACCAAGAAACAAGTCAGTCGTCGGCAGAAACGTCTTTGCGCACGAGAGCGGGATACACACCGCAGGAGTGATCCGAAATCCGTTCACCTACGAAGCGTATCCGCCGGAACTGATCGGTGCGAAACGGCAGCTCTTAATCGGAGACTCATCCGGCAGGGAAGTGATCAGGCACAAGGTCGAAGAAGCGCTGCACGAACTCATGCACGTAAAAATCAGCGTCGAAAAGAGCGATCCGAGAATTGCAAATATCCAGAAGGACATTCAACGGCTGTACGATGAGGAGCAGCGGGTTTCATGCATCTCGGACGAGGAACTCACGCGATACGTGGAGAAGTATTTCATGCTTGACATGATCGTGGATGGCGAGGAGCTATTCGACATTGAGGATGCTGGAAAATAAGGACATTTGAGGATATATATGGAACATATTGCTTTTAGATTGTTTTTTAGTTCGTTCCAGTCACCGGATAGGGCAGTGCCATTCGTGTGCCGGCATAGAAAGCCTTATATACCCAACGTATCACAATACCTATGAGAAATTCGTTTTTCCATTTATGAGGGTTTCTAATGGAAGATAATATACTAAAAGGCACGACTACGATTGGATTGGTCTGTAATGATGGCGTCGTTCTCGCAAGCGAAAGGAGAGCAACAATGGGATATCTCATCGCAAACAAGGATGCGCAGAAGATATACCAGATCGATGATACTGTTGGCATGACGACAGCGGGCGCAGTTGGCGATGCCCAGCGGCTCGTACGCATAATCTCAGTGGAATCGAGTCTGTACAGGATGCGGACGAAAGAACCGATGACGGTACGGGCAATGGCAAATCTGCTCTCAAGCGTTCTGGGATCGTCCCGGATGTTTCCGTTCTATGTCCAGCTTCTGCTCGGTGGCGTGGATAAGACGGGACCGTGCATCTATTCTCTGGATGCTCTTGGAGGAAGGCTTGAAGAACGAAAAGCCGTTTCCACGGGATCGGGGTCGCCGATTGCTTATGGCATACTCGAAGATCGGTACAGAGAAGGCATCTCGACCGATGAAGGTGCTGATCTCGCTGTGCGTGCGCTCCACAACGTCATGAAGCGAGATGTGGCGTCTGGCGATGGGATCGATGTGGTCATCAGCAGAAAGGGCGAATATATCCGGTTGGGTGCTGACGACATCAAAAAGAAGATCGAAAAACTGGGGAATTAGTTTTAATGGGAATAGATGACACACTGTCTGAACTGAGACAGCAGATCAGAAAGAAGCTTCCTGTCGGCGTAACGATCTCGGATGTGGAGTTTGAGGGTCCCGAACTGGTCATATACACAAAAGAGCCGAAGAGACTGGCAGATAACGGCGAGGCTGTGCGATCGATCGCAAAGGAGGTGCGTAAGCGGATCGTGATACGTCCGGACGAGAGTGTACTGGATACGCAGGACGATGCAATTCGGAAGATTGGACAGCTTGCACCTGTTGATTCCGGCATCACGAACTATTACTTTGATAGTGATACCGGTGAGGTCACAATCGAGGCGGAGAAGCCAGGGCTTGTGATCGGGCAGCACGGAACAATGCTTCGCGAGATCACAAAGCAGATCGGCTGGACTCCGAAGGTCGTGCGCACCCCACCCATTGAATCATCGACGATAAAGAACGTGAGGAGACTCCTGCGTGAGAGTCTCGGTGAGCGCAAACAGATTTTGTACGAGCTTGGAAGGAAGATACACCGCACCACGACATCCACTGACAAATGGATACGTGTGACCGCACTCGGTGGCTGTAGGGAGGTCGGGCGGAGTTGTTTTTTGCTATCGACTCCGGAGACCAGAGTACTGATTGATTGCGGGATTAACGTGGGCGCTGATGACAACGGCGGAGGCACGCCGTACCTCTACATCCCGGAAGTGACCCCGATCAGCCACCTCGACGGCGTGGTTTTGACGCACGCGCACCTGGACCATTGCGGACTCGTGCCGTTGTTGTATAAATATGGATATACAGGTCCTGTGTACGTCACCCCACCCACCCGCGACCTCATGGCACTCCTTCAGATCGACTACATCGACGTCGCAAACAAAGAGGGGCGGAGGATTCCGTATGGCTCCGACATGGTGCGGGAGACGCTCAAGCACACAATCGTTCTCAATTACGGAAGCGTCACCGATATCGCGCCCGATATGAAACTGACGTTCCACAACGCAGGACACATCCTCGGTTCAGCGGTCGCCCACTTCCATATCGGCGACGGCTTGCACAACGTGGTCTTCACTGGCGATTTCAAGTACGAGAAGACGAGATTGTTCGACAGCGCGGTCAACAGTTTCCCGAGAGCCGAAACCGTGTTCATGGAGGCGACCTACGGCGGTCAGAACGATTTCCAGCCACATCGTAAGATTGCGGAGAAGAACCTCTCCAAGATCGTGAAGAAAACGATCCAGCGTGGAGGAAAGGTTCTGATTCCGGCTTTCGCTGTCGGACGCAGTCAGGACGTGATGCTGGTTCTCGAAGAGGCGATTCGGAAGAAGGCGATCGATGATGTTCCGATATATCTGGATGGCATGATCTGGGAGGCGACAGCGATCCACACCACGCACCCGGAGTATCTGAACAGCGATCTGCGCAGCCAGATATTTCACAAAGGAATGAACCCGTTCCTTTCGGACTGTTTCGTCAGGGTAGATTCGCATGAGATGCGTGAGGGTCTTTTGAGCGATCTTAATCCTGCGATCATCATATCGACATCCGGAATGATGAACGGCGGACCCATAATGGAGTATCTCAAGGCGTTCGCACCGGATGAGAAGAGCACCCTGATATTCGTCGGCTATCAGGCAGAGGGGACGGTTGGGCAGCGCATCCAGAAAGGGCGAAGAGAGATTCCGATAACAAGAAGAGGTAATTCCGAGATTCTCAAGATCAATCTCGAGGTCTGCACGATCGACGGGTTCTCAGGGCATTCGGACCGGAATCAGTTGATGAACTACATCAAGAACATGCGCCCGAAACCGGAACTGGTCCTGACCGAACATGGCGATGAAAAGAACTGTCTGAACCTCGCAAGTGCGATCTACACCAAGTACCACATCAGGACACTGGTTCCGAGAAACCTTGAGACTGTGCGGGTGGAGTAAGGTTTCGGATTCGTGATAAATCGATGAAATCACGAATGCTTGCGTTTATCACAAATTGCACGAATTCGGCTACTATGAAAGTCGCAATGTGCCCCCTTATGGGCAGTAGAATATGGTACAAATCGTTGCTGCGATTGCGGACGATCCGTTGAAGAACGCGATCCGTGCGGTTCACGAAGGTGCTGACATGATAGAGATCAGGATTGACCTTCTGAACCCGAACATACAGGTCGGTTCGCTGCATTCACTACATTCGCTGCTGGAGCTGGAAGATCTGAAAGATGCGATAGAACTGCCGATCATCGTGACCAACCGTATGCGCGCTGAAGGTGGCGGGTTTGCCGGATCCGAAGAAGAGCGGATCAAAATCCTGCTGGCAGCAATGGAGATGGCTGATCTCGTTGATATCGAACTGCAGACTGAAAGCGAGTACCGGGACGCGGTCGTCGGTCGTGCAAAGGAGAATGGGGTGTCTGTCATAGTCTCGCACCACGATTTTTCAGAGACTCCTGATAGGGCTGTTATGCGAAGGATACTCTCCGACTGTTTCAATTCCGGCGCAGATATTGCAAAACTTGCGGTGACTCCGCATTCGTACCTGGATGCGCTGCACCTTCTGGAAGTGACGCTCGATTGCGCATCAAAATCGAAATCGGTCTGCACCATCGGGATGGGCGAATACGGCGTGCATACGAGGGTGATTGCGCCGCTGTACGGGTCTATGCTTGCGTATGTGTCGGTCGGGGCTGCGACTGCGCCCGGGCAGCTCAGTATTAGAGAGTTAAAGAGAACGCTTGCCGTACTCTCGTGCGATTGAGGGACTGTCCGGACGTTTTAGATCCCGTACAACTCCTCGAGCCCGTGCTTCACCTTCGACATCTCACGCTCGATTGTGCTCAACATGTTCCTGTCGATCCGGTGCCCACGCAGCCGCTCGATGAAGATCAGCGATTTTGTGTGATCCTCCGGAAGAAGCCGCCATGTCGGTTTTTCGACGTAATAATCGATCCCGCGTGCGTAAGCAAGCATCTCATCCCTGACGCGCTCACCGATCCACTCAATATCCACGTAATAGTCGAGTGCGTCCATGAGATTGTTTCGCCCCACGCGTTCCATCAGAAACTCGATCCAGTTCAAGAGAACTACCGCAGTCATTGGATTTTTGTCGAGATGATCCAGCCGCGCAAGATCTTCTGATAAAATCTCACCGGAAATACCGCTTGTTGCAGCACCCACATGGATCAACTCACCGGATTGTGGTGGACCATCTATCGGTACCGCGTTCACAGGAATATCGTGCATCGCCTCTTCGATCTTCTCTGTGATGAGCTTCTCAAGCTCTTCCTGAGAACTATTATTGTTTTCGCTTTGCATCGCTTCGATCGTCTCTGTGAGCACCTCGAATCGGGAGTTGAGTTCATTAAGTTGCGTTCTCGCCTCATCCGAGAGTCCTGTCGCCGCATGCTGCGACTGCGCCTCGAAATCGTTCTGCAGCATGACGAGGCTCTCTCCGACCGCGTTGATGCGTTTCTCGACCTTATCGAACCGCTCGATCGTTTCACTGTCGCCATCGCCCTCGCCAACGAACGGGTTCACCTGATTGGATACGATCTCATAGAGCGAGAGCAGCTCAAGCACTGACTCGTCGAGTTTGTTGACGGTCTCTCGCATCTCATCGGACGCCCGCTGTATCGTTGAGACCGAGACATCGACTTTGGCGAGTTTGCTGCTCAGTTCAGTCAATTTCTCGGCATTCTCGAGAGATAGTTCGCTGTCTGCGGGCGCACTCGCGCTCTGGGGCGCGCTGCCACCTCCAGGCGCTCCGAATCCACCCATATCGCCACCTATATCAGGCATTCCTGCGTCACCGAATCCACCACCCATATCGCCACCAAAAGAGCCCATATCGCCACCTATATCAGGCATTCCTGCGTCACCGAATCCACCCATGTCCGGTTGCGCCGATGCGCCGAACGGATCTGCGTCAGGCGCACCGAACGGGTCCAGCGCAGCCGCTCCTTGTTTGTCACTTCCGATCTTCTTTTTTACCAGCGGTATGCTGGATATGACTCCTTTGAGTTTGCCTGCCAGATCCCCCAACATAATCCAGACTATTTTATATGATCGACCCGACTTAAAAGTTGTGTTCGATGTGGTCTTGGGACGAAATTGGGACGAAATTCGAGATACACCCTGCCCGGCAGCCAGTGCGGCATCACGTCGCCCATGATCTTGGGATACCAGCCCTCAATCCGCGGACAGCAGAAACACGGCTGCACAGACGACAGTCGTCCACCCATCGCCTGCAATCGCATCCTTTGCAATTCCCGAAACCGCAACCTCGCAATCGCCAGTTAGGGTTGTGTACATCTCTTCAGCCATTCCGGATGCGACCGAGAGTGTATCCTCCTCGCTGCAGTCGTTTGCGTGGTACTCTGCAAGGTACCCGAAGAGATAGGACTCACGCGGGATTGCGCAGCCGATTGACGCCGAGATCAGCCTGCCCGAATCAGAGGACTCGTTCCTCGATAGCACGACGAACGCGATCTCGCCGGAGTCGAGTTCAGACACCCCCTGATCCTTCGGGATGGTCTGGCACCCCGGAGGCACAATCGAGCTCACGGTTACGAGATTCAGGTGCTCGATTCCGGCATCACGCAGCGCCCGTCCAAACGATACCAGCGGGGCTTCATGCCTTCCGACGCCGCTTGTGAAGAAGAGCCTATCAGGAACGAGATGTTTGTTTGTCATGTCAGTCGCCGCCACACCAGCCACGCCGATCCCGCCAGTCACACATACCCGAGCGCATCCTCGATTCTGCCGAGTTCGTGCCCGGTGGTGTCACTGCCGGCAAGGTAGCCGGCAGAGTTTGCGAGGAGTCCCGCGCCGATCAGGGGCGAACCCAGATTGACGGTTCCGATTCCGACCGGAAGATCGAAGACCTCCTCAAGAACCGCAATCTCCGCGTCACTCGCCATCGGATGCACCAGCACACCCTTATTCGTAGCAACTCCAGCCATACCGACCGTGTCCAGATCCGCAATGGTTGCCCTGCGCGCGTCCACACCCAGCGTCTCACTTATCGCTTTCATCGCCCGGTCAGAGAGGCGTGGATTAGCGATTGCAGCGGTGTCATTTGCGAGAATGACATTTCCGGCAGCGGTCATTGTGCCAGGCAGCTGCGATACGCTACCGAACTCTCTTAACACTTCAATCTCCCTCTGGTGTATGGATCTCGAGACCACAAACCCGTTGCAGTTGCCGCTTACGAGCGATCCCACAACTGAACTTCCGGCAATCCCGGTCTGCACGGATATGACATCCAGCGTATCCTCGATCCGATGCAGGGTTGTATCCGGCGTGCCGGTCGGGATTACCGCAATCTCCTCAGTCACTCTGGCAAAGACACCAAGAACAGTGCTGCCATTGAGCGTCAGTCTTCTCTCCATTCAAAAACTGCCCTCCGGGCAGGGACTATCATTTTTGTCAAGCGAGTTCAGCCTCTACCATGCCATCCTCAAATCGCACGGCATGCACTCTGATGCGTCTTGGCGGCTTCTCCCCGCCGCGACTCCAGATCGCTTCGTTGATCGTACGATCGATCTTGACGTTATCAGCATCTGTCTTCAGGTGCCTTGTCAGGTATGTGCGCACCTCTTGCATCGCCCGTTTGCTCCGCTTCCATCTGGGCACCTTCCTTGCACATCGCAACGGTATCGTGTATATCTGCTCCTTTTCCATCATGATAATCGATTACTCCTGGGGCTAATCCTTGATGTTGTTCCGTCTCCAGTGGCGTCTCTTCGGATGCGTCGTCACCTTCCGGTTCGTCTTCATAATCGCCCAGACCGGAACGCGTCTGTTCTGATTATACGCTTTTGCAAGCAGTTTCTTCTGTCCTTTCGTCTTTTTGCCCATGCAATCACTTCAAGTTCTCTTCAAATTCTTCACGGTCTCTTCATGTTTCACAATCGCTCACGTTGTCAGATGTAAATCCATAGTCCTTGTGCCTATCAATGTATCGTCTGCGTACACACGGATAACCACATGGTACGTCCCCGCGATCGAAACCCCGCTGACCTTTGCCGGCAGATCGAACTCGGCTGGAAATGTGCACGACTTTCCGCTCTCGATTCGCTGGTTGAATGTGAGTTCGTATGTCTCGGTCCGCTCTTCATCGGATTTCGTCTTCAACGCCTTGTTTGCGAGCCAGTTGTCCAGTTTAACAGCGGTCGCGGTCATGACGATCTTCTCTTTCGTGATCGCCTCGCTTCCGTTGTTGCAGATCGTTATCGTTGCATCGGAGGTTGTTCCGAGTTTCAGCTTCGATGTGTCGATCGATTTGACGTACGGCTTCTCAGGCGGAACCCACGGCTTAGACGGCTTCTTCGACCCACCCGATGACGCGCCGTCGCCGCTCCCGTTAGAATCACTGTCACCACCGAGACAGCCGAACGCAAAGCACGCCGCGACAAGCACGATCATCATTACGGCTACGCTTCTTTTAGCTGGTAAGTTCTTCGCGTTCATAAATTCATACATTGCCCCAATCATATAAAACATCTGTTGCGTCCGCGGATTTGCGTGTGCTGCTGATGCAGTCGCGGGTGCAGCCGCCGCCAGAATCGGCAGAGGCGCAGTCGTCCCGGCTCTACACATCCGCACCAGATAATGGATCACCAGGGGCGATCCGTCGATGACACAGCCAGCCGGGCGGCATTATAAGAGTTTGACCAGAAAAAATCAAGGAGAGGTTCACAATCGCTGATCACGACAGAAAACCGAGTATCTTTGAAAACATGAGGCGCACATGCCCCACATACGGTATGCGGAAACGTGCAACACCGATCACCCACTCTTCACGAATAGGCTCGCTGCAGATCTTCCCGCACGCCTGATCGAGATAGCGGTTGTGGTCGCCCTTTGTGATGTATCCGTCATGCGGCGCAGATGGTCCCCCGTCCCACATCGGTTCGCCCGCCTCAACAAAGTACATCGCACGATGGATGATTGGAGTCTCGCTGTTGCTCCCGTACTTCCTGTACAATATCACGTTGCCGAACTCGCCGAACGATCTGTAACCGATCTCCGCACCATCCTCCTGAGTGACGATACTGGTGCGGGAAATGTCCTGGATGAAGACGATGTCGCCGATATTCATGTGCGGCACCATGCTGCCGGACTCAATAGCCCGCATCGGCGTCCACATCCCGAATATGACCTGAGACGCGATCGCAAAGAGTAGAAGGATCTTGGCAACCGATAGCACGTCTCGCAATATCCCGGCAAGCAAACTATCGCCGTTGTAAAATTCCTTCATCTGATCGAAACGTTCTGACATAATAAAGACACTCCAGCATAACACATAAAACTTATTCACGACTCTGCCCGATCCTCCTCAATCCCTGACCCCGACGCAGACGATCATCGCGAGAGTAGTACTACCCTGCTGACTCCCACGTCATCGACGATCCGGTACCCGGTCTCGTCGCAGATCTCAGACGCAAACGAAAGCACCTCTTCGTGTTCCGGCATCGCATCTCTTCCCAGACGTTTTCTTGAAAATCCGACGTGCATGTACGCTTTGACCTCGATATAGTCTGGTTCCGCCATGAGCAGGAGACGTGCGTAACCTGCCGGGTCGAAGATGTTAAATCCTTTGATGAGCGTGATCCTGATCGCAGTTCTCGTTCTCGTCCGCGTCGTCGCACCCTCACCCGTCACCACCATTGCCCCCTTCCCCGACCGCCGCGCCCCCATCACCTTCAGCGATCGTTTGATATCTTCCCAGAAGTTCCCGCACGGGTTGCAGACCCGCAGATACGTCTCTTCGTCGGGCGCATTCAGGCTGATGTAGAGCTGAGTTGGCGCAATCTTCGCAATCATATCCGGCTGCGTGCCGTTTGAGACGACGAACGTGGTCATCCCGTCAGCTTTGAACTCATCGATCAACTCAGGCAGGTGCGGGTATAACGTCGGCTCACCCGCAAGCGATATCGCGACCTGATTCGGCTTTCTCGCCTCCTCGAGCGCAGCCATATCAGTGGTCTCGGACCCGCCGTACCCTGATATTAAGCGCATCTGTTCTGCGATGATCGACCCCTTGATTTCAACTGGAGAATCCCAATCGGACGACGTCGGCAACGGCACAGGCACCTCAATTGGTCTCCAGCAGTGGAGGCACCTGTGGTTGCATGAAAGCGTCGGCGTCATCTGGATACATCGATGTGACTGGATGCCGTAGAACCGTGACTTGTAGCAGCTCTCCTCCCCTCGCAGAGATCGGTTCAGCCAGAGACAGGTCTTGACAACGCTATGCCTTCCTGCGCGGTGGTAACCGTGTTTTTTGAGTAGATCGTCAATTTTCAGTCTCATTTTAGTCTCCTGCCGGGTCCGGGGTACGTGGCGTCCATAGAGCCTGCGAGTCATCCATTGTTCGCGGTTCGCTAACTATAGTCTTTCCGGCACGATTGTAAAATCAGCATCAAGGGGTGGCAACGCCAATGCTTCGCATTCGCGAATCGCACGAATGCGCAGACTCGAGGCAACGGATCACAGATGCCAGTGAATTGAATGAAGCAGGGGGCACATCAGGTGCCCGGGCTGCTTTTTATCACGTGCGCGATTGCGCCGCCGCTTATAAGAACCTCAAAGATCACAAACGTCCACGCGAGGAGATACCCTGCCTCACCTATAATACCACACGCGGAATGAGCAAATATCGCGCCGTCCATATCGCAGAGCGGAAGCGCGTCGATCCACGCTCTGCAGAGAAAAACGACACCTACCATGTGTAGCATCTTATTTGCACGAGAATAGATCAGTATCGTCCCGAGTATCACCAATCCAAGACTTCCCGCAATCGCTACAAGCATCGTATCGGCTGACGTCATCTCCCCGTGTACAAACGTTGAACCTGTGCTGAGGGTCATCCCACCAAGCGATACCGTGTATCCAAGCGATAGTGCGATCGCCGAGTGGAACCATTCATGGCTGAGTGTGCCCAGACCCCACCCAAGTACCAGGCATATCGCGCCGCAGAGTATTTCATCCGCACAGTCCCAAATATGTTCTGTCTCCCCACCTGTCATGATAACCCCATTATTATCATGATAATCTATTGTTTAAAACTCTGCCGGTCGCATGCCCGATGGATTTAAAAATAATAACCATCTCACAACATACGACATAACAACGGAGGATCGTTATGAATAGAAACACAGGTATACTGGTACTCGGGCACGGAAGCACGCGCCCACACAACAAGGAGATCGTTGAGAGCGTGGCAAAGATGATCGCCGATAGAAAGGACGTTATTGTGCGAACCGCGTTCATGAACGTCAATGAGCCAAGCATAAAGGATGGTCTTGCGAGTTTCAGCGGAACTGGCGTTGAGACGATCGTTGCGCTTCCGATATTCCTTGCGCACGGCGTTCACACACTCGAAGACATCCCCGGCGAATTAAATCTGGACGAGGACAATAAGGCTACGATCGATGTCGATGGAAAGACAGCCGAGATCGTGTATGCGGAGCCGCTTGGCATTGATCCTTGTATTGCCGAACTCGCATACAGAAGGGCGGAGGAAGCGCTTTCGCGTTGATTGTTGGGTTACGCAAATAGCGAGTGACGTTGGGTTGATGGATTGCCGATGACGGGAAGAACCGCTGCCGTGCTCGATCTGACGCACGGCGGCGACATTATTGCGCGGTCTCTTGCGGACGCTATGAGGGTTACTGCTGTCGATGTGTACCACACGCTCGATTATGGGGCGCGGCGCAGTCTCGAATCGATCGGCGTGTCCGTAGCGTCCGAGCCGCCGGACGCATCCGACTTTGACCTGATCGTTGCGCCTGTTCATCTAGATTCCGCGTACCCAACGCTCTGCGACGCACGCGCATCCGGAGTGCGGGTGATCACGCACCACGCAGCAGTCTACGAGATTATGAACCGGCGGCTCATGCGTTACGAGGTTGTTGAGGTCACAGGCACGACAGCGAAGACGAGCACAGCGAGGCTGCTTGCAGGGATCCTGTCGAGATGTAGGGGTAGAACGGTCGTCTCGCACACCAGCGCGGGCGTTGAGTACTGGAGGCGGGGGAATCGCGGCGGCAGTGGCGGCAGTGGCAACGGTGCTGACGGCGATTCTGACCCGATTGCGATTGCAAAGTTCAGCATTGCGCCGGCGAGTATCATTCGGGTGGTGGACACAATCGAAGGCGAAAACGGCTCTGGCTCTGAACTCGATCCGGACCATAACCGTGACCCGGATGTGCTGATCTTCGAGGTCTCGCTCGGCGGAACCGGGCTTGCAGATATCGGGATCGTGACCACGCTCTCAGGCGATTACCCGATTGCGAACGGCACCGGAACAGCGTCTGCCGCAAAGATGCAGATGATAGAGCGAGCAAAACCGGAGTCGACGCTGATTCTCGGACGCGGCATCGCAACATACCTTGATACTGCCGCAAACACCCTCACGTTCGGGAACGGCGATCGTGGCGGCAACAGTAACAGCAACTGCAACGTCTATTTCGAGAGTGTCAAGCCAGAACGCGCGGTCATCGTTGCAGGAGATGAGCGAATCGAGTTTGATGTCAGTGGTTATGACATCTCCTCGTACGAAACAGCGATTCTTGGTGCGGTCACCGCCGCAATCTCGATTGGGATCGATTCGGACTGTATAACGTCATTTCTGGGAGATTTCAGTGGTGTAAGCGGGAGAATGAGGGTCATCGAGGTCGATGGCAGGACGATACTCGATAATTCGAATTCGGGGATGACCATTCGGTCCGCACAATCCGCAATCGACCATGCCAGACGTCTCGCGCTCACCCGCAATCTCACTTGCGATGAAGCGAAGACCGTTATGATCATCGGGGTTGAGGAGTATAACGTCTGCGAGGGGCTCGATTCGGATGAGGTGATCGAACTGATCAAGGCTACCATGGACTTTGTGGACGAGGTGATCACAGTGGGGCTAGATCGCGATTCCGCACACAGGGCACACAGGGCACAGG
Organism: Methanosarcinales archaeon; assembly: GCA_021159385.1. Classification (GTDB taxonomy): domain Archaea; phylum Halobacteriota; class Methanosarcinia; order Methanosarcinales; family Methanogasteraceae; genus Methanogaster_C. The sequence continues at coordinate 9,847 of JAGGRW010000136.1, read as the reverse complement.
GGTTGGGACCGGATGCAGAGGGACTTGACGCAGGAATGAGTCTGGCGATGGATATGACCGGAGAAGGCGATCTGATCATATCGTGTGTCAAGTGCTTCAGATAAATATTTATATCGTCAAAGCCATAGACACGTTCGACCCGCGGGCTCGTGGTCTAGTCGGTTATGACGTCGCCTTGACATGGCGGAGGTCCTGCGTTCGAATCGCAGCGAGCCCATCGTCGCCGCGGGAGTGGGCGTGGAGTTGGATTTTTCAGAGGAAGATTAATATAAGAATTCATACTAGTACTTTATCTATGCCCCCTGAAGATGTCATACGAACGATCAAAATCGAGAATGTGGTTGCGTCCACATCGATAATAAGTAAGATCGACCTCGACGAAGTGTCTCAAAGGATCGAAGGGGCAGAATATAATAAAAAGAGGTTTCCTGGTGCGATTTACCGCCTCAAGGAACCTAAACTTGCCGTGCTTGTTTTCGGAAGCGGAAAGATCGTGTGTACTGGCGCAAAGAAGATTTCGGACGTCCAGATTGGGGTAACAAACATCTTTGAACGTCTCGAAGAGATCGGGGTCAGCACAGAAGGGCAAACCGAACTCGTTCTGCACAACATCGTTTCGTCTGCAGACCTCGGACGTGAAATCAACCTCGATGCTGTCGCGATGGGTCTCGGGTTTGAAAACATCGAATACGAGCCTGAACAGTTCCCGGGTCTTGTTTACCGGATCGCAGAGCCAAAATCGGTAGTGCTACTCTTCGGAAGTGGAAAAATGATAATCACCGGGTGTAAAAGCCCGGAAGACTCAAAACTCGTCGTTGTCAAGATCGTAAACGACCTCAGTGAACTGGGATTGCTATAATCTCATGATCCCGATAACAGACAACCACATCCATCTCGATCGCAGGGGGAAAGGGCTTCTGGCTGCAAAGGAGTTTGCCAATGCCGGCGGCACGCACCTGATTCTCGTTTCAAAGCCATCGTGGACACTTGGGGTGACTATGACGAGTCCGGAGGACTACAAACTTGTATTCGATGAGACGATCGGGATCGCTCGCGAAATAAACCGATCTGACATCGGAGTTACGGCATTTGTCGTTCTTGGCGTTCATCCTGCGGAGATCACGCGGTTAGTAGATCGCGTGGGGCTGGCTCGGGCAGAGGAGTTGATGATCGGCGGACTCGATGTCGCAGGGCAGTTTGTTTGCGAGGGGGACGCTATAGCGATTAAGACCGGGAGGCCACATTACGAGGTCGGGGGTGATGTCTGGGACGCGTCCAACCGGGTGATGGCTCACGGCATGGCTCTTGCGCGTGATCTGGATTGCGCTGTGCAGTTGCATACTGAAGCTGAGGACGCTCTGGTGATTGCGGATCTTGCAGCGATTGCAAGAGAGTCAGGGCTCTCGCCGGGGAGGGTTGTCAAGCACCACGCGCAACCGCTGGTGCGTGATTTTGAAGAGATCGGGATATTTCCAGGGGTGCATGCTGGAAAGGGCGCGATTGAGACCGCGCTTCTGACTGGTGATCGGTTCATGATGGAGACCGATTATATCGACGATCCCGAGAGGCCAGGCGCAGTGCTCGGACCAAAGACCGTGCCCCGGAGGACGAGGCAGCTCGTCGATCGATTTGGCGAGGAGGTCTTCTGGAAGGTGCACAAGGAGAACCCGGAGCAGGTGTATGGTATTGAGATCGTGCTGTGAGTGGGGGTTTCGGGCGTCCGCTGTATTAAAATCCGAAAAAAAAACCACAACTATTCCGAACATGCCAGAACCCAGACCAAAAACCGACGAAACGGAGAAATCGCAGACGAAGACGACGATAAACGATCCATCCCATCTGGCGCGCTGCGCACAACTTGCGATGGTTCTTGAGGTCGCAGCATCCCCAAAACCGGGTAACGTGGATCGGGATCACGACTATCCCGACACGACCTTCGAGCACTTTCTGGCGTCAGCGATCGGGATATATCCGGTGCTGGAAGCTGCGGCAGCGGCAGGATCGGAAGCCGGATCGAGATCAGAGGGCAGCGTCGGCGCGCTGATACACGCGGCAGCAAGAGAGTCCTTGCAGTGGCAGCGCGGCGGGAACACCCATTTCGGCGCGTTCGTTCTCTTAATCCCGCTTTTGATGGCTGCGGGCGGCAGCCGCCCGGTCTCGGAGATTGTGGAGACTACCACCGCTGATGACGCAGTTGAATTTTACCGCGCGTTCGCGATTGCGGATGTCCGTACCGACTCTGTTCCTGACTTTGATCTCGAAGAATCGGACTCTATTGTCAGGATTCGTGGCGAAGAGATCAGGCTCATCGATCTGATGCGACTCTCTGCCGATCGTGATCTGATCGCAAACGAGTGGGCGACCGGGTTTCTGCGGACCATGCGGTGCGCGGATCTGATCGCAAAACGGGCGGAGGGGATGACGATCAACGACGCAATCGTGTGCACGTTTATGCAGATTCTTGCGGAGACCCCGGACACGTTCATCCGGACAAAATTCGGAAGGGAGAAGGCAATAGAGGTCAGCAGGGGCGCGTACGAGATTGTTTCGGGTAGCAGTGATCTGGAATCGATAATATCCGGAGTTCACGAATTCGATGAGCGATTGATCCGGGAGAAGGTGAATCCGGGGTCAACCGCTGATATCATAATCGGCGGGCTATTTCTTGCGCTTGTCCGGGGGCTTGTGGTTTAGTGTTGGTGCAGTAGTATATTGGTGGCACCCGGGTTCACACCACAATCGGCGCGCCATACGTCAGATCACCGAGTTCGACCACCTTTTGCCACAACTCCTGACAATCGCACTCAATATACAGGTCGTCGACATCCTGTGAGAGCGAGAACCTGTCAATCGCGCCCGCCGCATCCCTATCGCACCGCCCGCAGTTGTGCGGTCCGCGTTTACCGCCTGCTCCGACCGGATCAGACGTTATTATCAGGTCAGGATTCTCCGCTTTCGCACGCCGCAGCACGTCAATCGCGCTCCACAACCATGGCGGGCGGTAATCGCCGCGTCTGTAAAGTTTCTCCAGAACCGTCCCTTTCTGGACGTTGCAGAGATTAATCGAGACCGCTTCCACGTATTTCGACACATCGCGCACGGATTTGACGATATCTCGAATTGCAACGCCTTCGGAGAGGAACGGGGGCTTCAAGAGCAGGTATGCTTTGACGCTCGAATCGAACCTGTGTGCAACCCTGCTCGCACGGATAAAATCGCTGAACAAGAACCCTTTGTTGATGCAATCCAGGCGAATGGCGTCGCTACTCGTCTCAACTCCGATTGCAATCTCGAGTTTCTTGCAAAAAGTCTGTCTGCAATCGGAAACCGTCTTCTGCGTCACAAATTCCGGTCTCGATTCGATGAGTACCTTTTTGACATCGGAATCACTGTCGAGTTCTCCGAGAATCCGGGATCGCGCATCGAGCGGTATCTCCCTCGTATCTGTGAAACTGCCGGATGTGAAGATCTTTACCATGAATTCCCCATCGGGGCGGCGGGTCATCGCATTCTCGAACTGCGCGACCAGATCCTCCGGTGACAGTGGCACGCCTGCGCTATCCCGTGCAAAGCCGCAGATCGTGCATTCCTGGCCGATTCTGCTCCGGTAGCAGCCGTACGTCCTGAGAATTATGGTGAGCGAGGGAATAACGCCTTCTTTTAACCTGTCGAATGATTTCCACGCTGCAACCGGTTTATTCGGTGGGTGTTGTCTCTTTTCCATTGATATTATGATCGATGATAAAGTATTTATCCATTGATCATCGAGAGGTTACCGATCGAAAAATGAACAACAATACAGGTGAATTGTTTGGATGAAGAAAAAAATGGACAGGATGAGGTAGTAAGCGAGATCATTTATGACTCGATCGTGCCGCTCGAGGAGTATCTCGCTGCCGGGATTCATATCGGCACCCAGCAGAAGACAGGAAATATGATGCGTTTCATCTATCGGGTTCGCACCGATGGGTTGTATGTGTTGAACGTGGAGATGACAGACGAACGCGTCCGCGCAGCATCCAGGTTGCTTGCGCACTACGCACCCCAGAAGATTCTGGTCACGTCAGCCCGTCAGTACGGGCAGCGCCCTGCAAGCATGTTTGCGAAGCTCGTTGGCGCGGTCGCAATCATCGGGCGGTTTGTGCCGGGCACGCTGACAAACCCGCAGTATGAAAATTACATCGAACCTGATATCCTTGTGGTAACCGATCCTGCCGGCGACTCGCAGGCGGTAACAGAAGCAGTCAGCATCGGGATTCCGGTGATTGGGCTCTGCGACACCAACAACTTGACATCAAATATGGATCTGGTGATCCCGACCAATAACAAAGGAAGAAAAGCGCTTGCGATGGTGTACTGGCTTCTGACAAAACAGATCTACTCAATACGCGGTAAAACGAACTTTAATTATGATCTAGCCAACTTTGAATCCGAATTATAGCAAAGGGATCTACACACTGATACTGTATTTGCACGAAAATACTGTTCAGAAGGTCGGGAAGCTCGGGGTTTTGCGCCTGCCCGGCGGTTATTACACCTATACGGGGTCAGCCCGCGGGTCTGGCGGGTTCAAACGAATCGAACGCCACATAGAGGTCTCGTGTGGCAGGAATAAAACCCGAAAGTGGCACATCGACTATCTGCTGCCGATCACGTCCATCCTGTCTGCGGTGGTGTCGGTGACCGACCACGACATCGAATGCGCGGTAGCCCGCGGGATCGGCGCTGTCTGCGAACCGATCCGCGGATTCGGCTGCACAGATTGCTCCTGTGAATCGCATCTGCACTTTTCCGAGAATTGCGAAACGATCAGGGACGCGGTCAGGAAGGCACATGAGCGTGTACATGCCAGCGGTTTGAGCATCTCGGTCTCGGAGTATCCGCTCGAATGAGACTTAATTCATTCTGGAAAGGTAACTACTCATGTACACAAAACAGAATCATGCGACACCACTATACTGGCACTGCTTGACCCGGAACACAACATGAGCCAAACAGGAATTCAACCGCAGAGTACGCAGAGGGACGCGGAGGAGGTGTCCCTCTGCAAACCTCCGCGCCCTCCGCGGTTATTTTCTTGCCAGAAAGCATAGAACCGTAATCGGGAGGCCACTCAACATACCGGAGTGGTTACATGGAAAGATTGAAAGTCACGCCAACGATACAAAGGAAGTCCGCCTAATGACTCAAGTTTCACTCGTACTCCCGGCATACAACGAATCAGAGAGGCTGGAGGAGACCGTCCGGAAGGTAGCCGAGTCCTTGCACAAAATAACGTCTTCTTTTGAGATCATAATCGCAGAAGATGGCTCTACTGACGGAACAGGAAAAATAGCAGAGGAACTTGCTGAGAAACACCAGTACGTCAAGTATCTGCACAGCGACGAGCGGTTGGGTCGTGGAAAGGCGTTGAATCGTGCGTTCAAATCGTCGGAAGGGGAGATACTTGCGTACATCGACGTCGATCTCGCAACCGACCTCGCTCATCTTCCCGAATTGATCGAACGCACTCGAGAGGAGTGCGATCTTGCAACAGGGTCGCGCATGTTGCCTGAGAGCGATGTGGTGCGTTCGGTAAAGCGGGGAATAGCAAGCAGAGGGTTCAATTTTCTGGTGCGGGCGTTACTGCGGTCGAAGTTGTACGATCACCAGTGCGGATTCAAAGCCGGGAGAAGGGAGGTCGTCCTCGATCTGCTGGATCAGGTCAGGGACTGCCACTGGTTCTGGGACACCGAGATTCTGGTTCTGGCACAGCGATCCGGGTACCGGGTGGTGGAGTTCCCGATCAGATGGCGACCGAAAGGCGCAACAAAGGTGGATCTGGTCGCGGATGTGCTCGGGATGGGCAGAGCGATTCTCAGACTGTGGTGGGGGCTTAAACGTGATGGGATGGTGGCGCAGACGGCGCATGATTAAAGTGTCAGTCCAGCCAATAAAATAATATGCCAGAGATGGATTCAGCGTTTTACACGATCGGGGCGCAACGACCGAAGCGGAAATCCCGCATCCGAACCAGCGAAACAGAGATGCAGCATCTGTTGATCGCATGGATCGCGATATCGACTGCGTTCGCATTTGTACTCTCTGGCAGTGCGAGGCACAACCCGTTCAGCGAGATTGTAGTCCGCTATTTCATCGTATCCATGTTCACGGTCGGGATCGGGTTCCTGTTTCACGAACTCGCGCACAAGGTCGTAGCACAGCGGTACGGGCTCTGGGCGGAGTTTCGCATGAGCCCAAATCTGCTCATGTTTGCAGTCGGGGTTGCGTATCTGGCTGGCTGGATATTTGCAGCACCGGGCGCGGTGTACATATCCGGGTCATACATCACACAGGAGCAGAACGGGCGCATCGCTGCTGCCGGACCCCTCATGAACATTCTTCTGGCTGCAATCTTTGTGATGATCGGAATGCAGAGCGGGTTCGTCGAAGGGCTCGGGAGGTATGGGGGACTTGCCGTATATCTTGGAGTGAAGATCAATCTGTGGCTTGCCGGGTTCAACATGCTGCCGTTCAGCGTTCTCGACGGCAAAAAAGTGTTCTCGTGGAGTGTGCCGGCGTTTGTCGGGATATATCTCCTGATTATTCTGATGTGGATAAGCTCGTAGCATATCCAACCTATCCGATCCCCAGAAGCGATGACACGCTCGCCTTGCAGATAATGGCACTGGCTGCGCCGATCCAGACCATCAGAACGAAATGAGTGGTCCCGTTCAACAGATTTCCGCCGTCCACGATCCGGATCATGATGGCAGAGAGGAACGAGTGCGAGACCATGATGATCGTAACGAGTGTGTATAGTATGCCGATGTTGATATCCGTGTACAGGACCATGCCCATCGACATGCCCGGCGGCATCTCCACCGCCTCGAACATGCCCTGCATAAGCTCCACAACGCCGAGCGAGACATACAGCGTGAACCCGATTCCCGCCGTAAGCCCGTAGAAGACGCCGACCATTGTAGACGCCGACTGGTACCTGAGCTTTCGCAGCCGCACGATCTTGCTGAAGTTGATCGCGATCATCTCGCTTACGACTTCTGCCTTTCCTCCAAGATGCGTTGCTTCAACGAACATCACACTGAACCGCTGGATCAGGTTGCTGCCGGTCTCAACCGCAAAGAGATTCCACGACATCAGTTTATCGATGCGTGCCACCAGTCTACTGTAGAGGCGGTTGATCGTTACGGTGAGGGGTCCGAAATCGTGTGCCCGCAAACTCTTGAGCGCCTCGATCACCATTCCGCCTCTTGCGCCGGCAGAACTTCCGAGCGACCTGATAAATGATGGGTAGTTGGTATCCATCCGCTTGATCCTGCTCTCTTCTTTGCCTGCAATGTATCCCGTGTAGAGCAGCGGTGTGAAAATCATTGCGACTTTGATCACCTCAGGGGCGGTTACGAATCTGACGAGAACTAGAACGATCCCGCACCCGATGAGCGAGATCGTAACAGACCGTTTCAGGCGGCGGTCTGCCTCGCTCACGATTCCGAGTTGCTGCCATATCTGGTCCTTCGGCATCTTTGCCCTGATGAAGAGGATGACTGCGATGTCAGTTAAAACGAACGAAAAGACGGAGATTATCATCAGGTTTGTTGCGTCCATGCCAGTTATGATCGGCATGATCGCCGAAAACGATGCGAGGAAGATGAGTGACATGATGAGCGATACGAACATCTCCTTCACGATATCAACAGCAGTCATCGCTCCACTGTACATCGTGGCATAGTCGCTCATAACAGTGCCCTGCTCAGCCTGCAAAAACCCCTCAATCTTCTCTCCGGACTGCACAGCGTGCGCAAACCTGTCCAGAAAGTCTGCGAATATGGTGGACGGCGTCCGCTCGGCAACGAATCTACATGCGTCCGCAAGACTCATGTTCCACGTATCCATGAGTAAATATATCTTTCTTGACTCCTCCCCGAGCAGGTGGTAGTTCGGATCATTCGCAAGAATCTGAAAGAGCTCCTTTCGTGACGTCTGGGCAACCGAGAGTGCGCCCATCTGCGTAACATAGTAGTGCATATCGCTGTCGATTTCCTTCGCCTTGCCCGCTGCTACCGAAAAGGGATACAATATCACAAACGCGATGCATACTAGCGGGACGATGAGCAGGATGTACTGTGCTGAGCCCACAAAGAGTTTCGGGAAGAGGAAGTACAACAGAAGAGAGAGCAGGAACCCAAAGCTCACAATCGGTAGAGCGAATCGCTTGATGTACTTCGGGAGTGGCACATTGAGTGACGCGATCGCTTTTTTAAAATCCATGATATTCCCCACGCACAGTTCCGATTGACTATGGTGCTTGCGCTATTGTATTCTTTTCGGTCGTTTCAGTGGTTCCGAATGCCCCCATCCGGAAAGGCTCGACGCCACCCTCTGTTCCCAGGCATACACGTACAGGTTCGGTCTTCGTGCGAATGCAACGAGCGTGATACCCGACCTCTCAGCAAGCCGGACCCCCTCGCTCATGGGTGCAGCCTTGCTTGCGATGAGCGGGAAGCCTGCACGCGCCGCCTTTGCGACTATGGTGACAGAAAGCCTGCCAGTCGTTGCAAGCATACAATCTGCCGGGTCGATTCCACTGAGAACTGCTTTTCCGACCGCCTTATCAACAGAGCACGCCCTGCTCACGTCTTCGGAAAACGCGAGCACATCTCCCGCGGGGCTGGATATGATCGAGGAGTGCGTGCCCCCGGTTCGTCGCCACAACTGCCCCCGCTTCTTGAATTCGTCTATCGCATCGAAGATGATCTTTTGCTCAAAACAGACCGTCGAACTGATTGGGTGTATCTCTTCTGTTCTTCCGTATGATTGTAAATTGAGCTTGCATACGATTGTGCCATCCCGGACGTCAATTGAGGCGATCTCATCGGCTGAACGCGCCAGACCCTCGCAGAGCAGAAAGCCTGTTGCAAGCGCATCAAGCTCCTGCGGGCTTGCGAGAAATGTAGCGATGTGGGCGCGGTTTACGATGAGATCGAAGCTCTTCTCGATTGCGACGTCTGCGTCGATCTGTGATCTGCCGTTCCCTGTGATCGCGGTGCACTGCATGGGGATGTGATGGCGGTACTGGGTGATTATGTTTTGGCTTCCGGTATCCCGAACATATCGAGTGGCAATCCCTTAATATCATTCGCCGCACAGGTTTCTGCAATGAAGATTGTAGGCGTTGGTGCAGGCAGGAATCTCCTGACCGCGGAGGCGATGGACATAATCGGGAACGCAACCCTGATCTATGGATCGAAACGTGCGATAGAACTGGCGAAAGATCATATCAAGAGCGAGGGCTGCGAATGCCGCGAAATAAAGGATTATTCAAAGGTATCCGAACTGCCCGATCACGCTGTGGTGCTCTCGACAGGCGACCCCATGCTGTCGGGTCTCGGACGGTTTGCAAAACCGGGTGACACAGTCGTGCCCGGGATATCCTCGATGCAGATCGCATCCGCAAGACTCGGAGTCGAGGAGACGCTGGTCGCGGCAGTGACCGCTCACGCACGCGACATCAACCGTGCTAGAGAGGAGATTCTCCACGAACTGGGACACGGGAAGACTGTGTTCCTCCTTCCTGACCCGCGATTCGATCTTCACGAGATCTCACGGTTTCTACTGGATCACGGATTCTCGGTTGCGGTTGCGGTATGCGAGAAACTGGCGTATCCGGGCGAGCGAATTCGGATTGGCACGACTGAAGACCCACCTGCCATCGAGTCCGACATCTTCTCTGTGATGATCGGTGACGCGATCAAAGGCGGCGCGACCGGAGGCGTCACAGGAGGCATCACAGGAGACGTTACCAGAGGTAGTACCGAGGACGTTGCCAGAGAACACGGCCCCAAAACGA
>JAGGRW010000057.1 GCA_021159385.1 Methanosarcinales archaeon | reverse complement strand
CCTGCCGATGTTGAGTTTCGGATGGCGGGAGCGTTGGGGGTTTGTTGCTTGTGTGACATATTTTAGGTTTTGTGACGCACAACAGAGTTTGTGTGCCATACATGCGCCACAAAGGATAGGAAGAACATGGCGGACTAAGGTGAATTATGAAACGCTCTAACAAATCCACAGACATAGTCCATAAAAATACTGATTCTCCCGTTATTATAGATGGAATACTTTTAGAGGATATCAGAGAGCTTATAGAGTCGGCAAAATCCCGATTTGCGCAGACCGCCAATGCCGCGCTGGTTACATTGTACTGGAATATCGGGAATCGTATTAAAACCGATATCCTTGGTAATGAACGCGCCCAATACGGCAGGGAGATTGTCTCCGCGCTGAGTAGACAATTGACTGCTGAGTATGGCAAAGGGTTTTCAGAGAAAAACCTGCGCCATACGATCCGTTTTGCCGAAGTTTATCCTGATGAGCAAATTGTCTCCGCACTGCAGAGACAATTGAGCTGGACACATTTCAAGGAAATTATATACCTCGACGATCAGTTGAAACGTGATTTTTACGCAGAGATGTGCCGCGTTGAGCGGTGGAGCACCCGTACACTCCATGCCAAAATACAGGGGATGCTCTACGAACGTACCGCGATATCCAGAAAGCCTGCGGAACTTGCGAGGCAGGAACTGGATTCCCTGCGTAACGATGACCTCATGACCCCTGATCTGGTTTTTCGTGATCCATACCTGCTTGATTTCCTGGGTCTTTCAGACACCTACAGCGAACGGGATCTGGAATCGGCAATCTTAAAGGAGCTTGAGCGTTTTCTCCTCGAACTTGGCACCGATTTCAGCTTCGTGGCTCGCCAGAGGCGGATCACCATCGATAACGAGGATTACTATCTTGATCTGCTCTTTTACCATCGTGGGATGCGCTGTCTGGTTGCGATCGAACTCAAGCTGGGTAAGTTTCAGGCGGCAGACAAAGGTCAGATGGAGCTGTACCTGCGCTGGCTGGACAAATACGAGAAGCGGGAGCGCGAAGAGATGCCGCTTGGGCTGATACTGTGCGCTGATGCGTCTTACGAGCATGTGGAGCTTCTGCGGCTGGAGGAGAGCGGGATGTATGTCGCTGAGTATCTGACCGACCTGCCGCCACGGCGGCTGCTTGAGGCGAAACTGCATGAGGCGATCAGGATGGCTCGCGAACAGATTGCGGTGCGGGAGGGTGTGGAATGAGTTCCGGGCTTGCTCCGGAGCATGAGTTGGGACGCCTCACGATGGCTCGACACATAAGACAATTTACATGCCTGCGACACCGTATCACGACAAATCACGACACGGATTGCGACAATCCGTCTGGACGTGATCACCAGGACTTACAATCTTTCCAAGCGGCAGGCGCATAAGCAGATCCGGTCGGAGGAGCCAGCCACCCCCACCCAACCGGGCTTACGAACAATGAAATGGCTGAAGCGTCGCGATGCGGCGCAATCTTTATCATGCCAGCATCCAGAAGAGGAGAGATATGATCATATTCTCAAAGGTACTGGCTGATCGCGCAACCGTCTGGGAGGCGATCCGTGCACGAGAGATTGCGTGTGCGGAGGCGCCCGACGACCTCATCAGGTTCTCTTCCGAGATCAAGCCGGTCGTCATGTGGAACATCACCCGTGAGTGCAATCTCTCATGTAAGCACTGCTACATGGACGCCCGATCGCCGCATCCCGACGAATGGACGCTCGACGAGGGATTTCGGTTCATCGACGAAATGGCTGCGCTTGAGATGCCAATGTTGATTGCAACCGGCGGAGAGCCATTAATCAGTAAAAATTTCTTCCCTTTCGCGTTCCATGCGAAGGAGAAGGGCGTTCGCATGGTGATTTCAACCAACGGAACGTTGATCACGCCGGAGGTGGCAACGCTCCTCGCCGAGGCTGACATCAGATATGTCGGCGTGAGCGTGGACGCAGCCGACCCCATGCGGCATGACGAGTTCAGGGGAGTTAAGGGTGCGTTTGACCGTGCAATGGACGGGCTTTCGAACGCAACAGACGCAGGACTCAAAACCGGACTCAGAATAACGATACACAAAGAAAACTGGCAGGAAGTTCCGAAACTCCTTGATCTATGCGTCGAGAGGGGGATTCCAAGATTCTGCCTCTACCATCTCGTTCCGACCGGGCGTGGAAGCCATATCATGGATATGGACGTCACAAAAGAGCAGCGGACGCAGGTGCTAAAACACCTCTACGACAAAGCGATCGAGCTAAAAGATGAGGAGATCGAGATTCTCACGACAGACTCGCCGATGGACGGGGTGTACATTCTTGAGCGGCTCAAGAAGGAGGATCCCGAGCGATTCGAGAAGGTGAGGGAACTTCTGAAGATTTCCGGCGGCTGCTCGATCGGAAACAAGGTTGCGAATGTGGATTATCTCGGAAATGTGAATCCATGCCACTTCACCCCACAGATGTCGGTAGGAAACGTGAAAGAGCGTCCGTTCAACGAGATCTGGAACGAGCGTCCCTGTGCGCAACTGCTCGAGATACGGGAGCGGCGGATGACGCTCTCCGGCACCTGCGGGCGGTGCGAATACATGGATGTCTGCGGAGGCTGCCGGCAGAAGGCGTATTTCTACGGCGGCGACTTCTACGGCGGTGACCCGACCTGCATCTACGACCCGGACAAAAAACGGCTGGAATACGAACTGTTTTGACTGTTCAGGGATTCTGAAGCGGAACCCAACCATGCTCTCGGCAAGCCCGACCAAACCGGAGATACTCGCAATAACAATCGCGAAACTGAACCTTACACCCGCTACTCGCGTCTTCTGCGACATCGGGTGCGGAACAGGTGCTGTCTCGATTGCAGCGGCGGTCTTTGCTGACAAAATCTACGCAATCGACGTCAGGGACGATGCCATCAGGGAGGCGGAACAGAACTTCAGGGACGCTGGAATATCAGAAAGAGTCACCCTCATACACGGCGAGGCACCCGCTGCGATCGCGGAGATTCCTGATGAGATCGGGATCGACTGCGCCTTTGTCGGCGGCACAAGAAATGTCGAGAGCGTGCTCCGCGTGCTTAAAACGAAGGTTTGCGGGCGGGTGGTTGCAAACGCGGCACGGATCGAGACCGCGGCACGGATCATCGGGTGCATGAAGTCGCTCGGAATGTTTGTTGAGGTGATCCACGTTCAGGTCTCAAAAGGGTACGATCTCGCGGGAGAGACCGCGTTTACGCCGATAAATCCTGTGTATGTGGTGGTCGGGGCAACCAGTGGCAAGCGCAGCGACCAGCGTCAGACCGGTATCACCCAAACCGTCCGGTGATGTAATCCTCTGTGCTCTTCTTCTCCGGCATCTCGAAGATCTGCTTCGTCTTCCCGAACTCAATCACCTCGCCAAGCAGGAAGAACGCGGTGAAATCGGACACACGTGCCGCCTGCTGCATGTTGTGCGTAACAATTATGATCGTGTAGTCGTGCACAAGCGTGTTGATCAGATCCTCGATCTTCGCTGTTGAGATCGGGTCGAGCGCGCTGCACGGCTCATCAAAGAGGATCACGTCCGGGTTGACAGCAAGCGTCCGTGCGATGCAGAGCCTTTGCTGCTGCCCGCCGCTCAGGTCAAGCGCAGAACGGTTCAGAACGTCTGCAACCTCGTTCCAGAGCGCAGAGGATTTCAGACTCTCCTCGACAATTTTATCCAGTTCTCCGCTGCTCCTCGTTCCGTGCAGGCGCGGTCCGTACGCTACGTTGTCGTAGACTGACATTGGAAATGGGTTTGGCTTCTGGAATACCATCCCGATCCTCTTTCGGAGCGAAACCACATCAATGTCCCTGTCATAGACATTCCTGCCCTCGAAGAGCAGTTCGCCCTCGACGCGACAGCCTTTGATCAGATCGTTCATCCGGTTGATGCATCTGATGAACGTGGACTTTCCACAACCGGATGGTCCGATCACAGCGGTAACCTTCTTCTTCGGCATCGAAAGCGTAACATTCTTTAACGCATGTACGCTCTCGTACCACAGGTTCAAGCTCCTGCTCTCAATTTCAATTTCGTCCATAATGCCTCCCGTAATGTGCCTGAATCGCGATCGCTCCGAGATTGATCGCAAGTACCATCGCAAGCAGCACAATCGAGCTGCCGTAAGCCATTGGGTTGGATATCCCCTCCGACGCGAGGATATATATGTGATACGGCAGCGCACGCACCGGATCGAAGAGTGACGAGGGCATCAGAAGCGACGAACCTGCCGTGAACATGAGCACAGCCGCCTCTCCGATCGCTTTTCCGATCCCGAGTATCGCTCCTGTCACAATGCCAGGAATTGCGCTCGGAAGAACCACCCGGCTGACAGTCTGCCACTTCGTTGCGCCGAGCGCAAGGCTCCCCTCACGCACGGTCAATGGCACCGCTTTTATAGCCTCCTCTGATGTCCTGACGATCCACGGCAGTGCCATTGCCATCAGCGCAAGCCCTCCTGAGAGGATCGAAAAACCGAATCCGAGGTAGATCACAAGGAATGCATAGCCGAAGAGCCCAATGACAATGGAGGGCACACCTGCCAGACACTCGACGCCGAATGTGATCGTGCGGGTCACCACACTATCTGATGCGTATTCTGCGAGGTAGATCGCGGCACCTACACCGATCGGAACGGCTGATGACAGCGTCACCGCCATGAGGCAGATCGTCCCGACGATTGCAGGGAGGATTCCACCTTTTGCCCCACTCAATACGGGAGATCCCAGCAGAAACGGTATATTCACAACAGAAATTCCCTCGATTACGATGTAACCAAGGATAAACAGGAGAATCGCCATCGATAGCACCGCAGATGCCCATAGTCCCACTTTTGCCGCTCTGTCCGGTGTAGCTGGCGAGATCAGTCTATTCATCGTCGCAATCCCCCTCTTCCGTCACCATCGTCGCAGTCATCGCGGCACGATCGAACTTTCCCGGTATGTCAGAGGAAACGCAAAGGCGCAAAGGCGCGGAGACGCAAAGATTGAAAACCACAGAATCCATCAGAATCGGAAACTTTCCCAGTTCTGATTGATTCTGTGATTTTTTAAAAGATGCCGGACGAAGGGGCTTTGCGCCTTTGCGCCTTTGCGCCTTTGCGTTCCACTGATTAACGAGAAAGTCGCAAAGTCGCGGAGACACAAAGATGAACGTTCCAGTGAAATCGCTATCTTTTGCGGCAGCTAAATTCGTGTAATTCGTGGTATTCGTTCGCATTCGTGATTTTATGCCAACGGCAACGCTTGCTACGCTCAAAGTCACGAATGGCACGAATAGATGAATGGCACGAATCGTCATCGCGCAGTCCCCATCTTCGATTTCAATACCTTATGCGACAACCATGTCATCATGCCGACCATCACAAAGAGAACAATCCCGGTCGCAAAGAGCGCCTGCGCATGATCTCCTGTCGCATAACTCATCTCGATCGCAATGTTTGAGGTCATGGGCCGTACCGGATCAAGGACATCATAGAGCGGGGACGGAAGGCATGCGACGCTGCCGACAACCATCAGAACCGCCATCGTTTCGCCGATTGAGTTGCCCATTGCGAGTATGACTGCGGCAATGATTCCGGATCGCGCGCTCGGCAGGATGACTTTTTTGATCGTGTACCAGTGCGTTGCACCGAGCGCAAGCGACGCTTCCTTGTATGCACGGGGAACAGACCTGATCGCGTCGTCTGATACGCTGATTATGCGTGGAAGCGCCATCACCGCAAGGACAATTGAGCCCGCGAGGATTGAGAAACCGCAGCCTCCGAAGTGATCTCTCACGAACGGAACGAGCAGGACAAGCCCAACGAACCCGAGAACTACTGAGGGAATCCCGACCAGAAGTTCGATTGCATGCTTGAGACTAAAACGCGCCCACGCCGGCGCGATCTCGGCAAGAAAGACCGCACATGCGAGCCCGAGCGGGACCGCCAGGATGAGTGATCCGATCGCGACATAGATAGATCCCATTATCATCGGAAAAATCCCGTACTCAGGCTCTCCTGCTATCGCAATTGGGTTCCACGTCATTCCGAGACAGAAGTCGATGACCCCAACCTTCATGAGTATCGGAAGACCCTCCTTCAGGAGAAAAATCAGGATCAACAGAACGATTGTGATTGCAGTCGCTGCCGATAGGAAGAGGACTGTTTCGATGATCTTCTCACGAGTTTTTGCCAGCATGTCAGGTATCACGTGTCTTTGAGTGTAAAATCGGGGGCTACGATGGGCTCCGAGAGACTCCGAGAGGCGCATCTCCAATCGACCGGCAGTCGCCAGCACCCTCTGTGTGACAGTGGCATATATACCTTATCATGGTAAATATATAGGGACTCCATAAGCTATGTATTCGCCCGATTCCGCAGCAGGATTGCCCCGGAACGTGCGGGTAGCCGCAAAGGCAATCTGTGATGTAGCTTCCTGCGACCCAACATGGTTTCCCGGGGGATGATATCCCCGGGACCAACCAAACAACCGCCTATTCACCAGCTAAAACCGGAAGTCGGAACTCTTGTCTGGATCCCTGAAAACCACATCTTTCGCGTCGAAGTACTCAGGATCGAAGTCTTCGCCGACCCATTCCAGCAGTTCCTCGTTCTCCGGATCGTCCGGGTCTTCCAGTGCCTCCAGAATGTCCGCATAGCCCCACACGCCGCCACAATCCTCGGGAGGGCATGCTCGCTTCCCTTTGACGCATACCGGATACGCTGTACCCTCCTCTCTCGGGAGTATCTTCTCCAGCAGGATCTTGTGCTCCCAGTCATCGCCGAAGTCATAAGTGTACTCTGCCGACTTATTGTCCATCGAAAAGTACCGGGATATCTTCTGCGTCTCCTCCGAAAGAATTCTTCTGCCGAATTCATCGTCCGGAGGTCCTATCGAAACCTTTGCGCCGGTCGATGGGCTAATCATCTCGAATTCGTGGAGATGGTAGCCTTCCCAGCCCATAGCGTCCTGGATTGTGATATGCAAGTCCCGGAAGGTGTAGGTCTCAGGAACCTGTATCCGCCGCCAGATCGGCGGTCTGATACCTTTCAGCGCGACCTTAAACTGGTACACCTGCTTGAATTTCTTTTTTTGAGCCATATCAGATTCTCCTTCATCGTCATCGTCCCGGTCACCCTCCCGGTCTCCACTACCGCCGCCTCCGTAGTCCCATCCACCGACCTCCTCAAAATACTCGCCGTACTCCTCCCCAAATGTGTTGTCCCGTCCGAGTTCGCCCCCGGATAGCACATTCATGATGGCTCCGGCAGGGAGCATGATATCCAGTGCTTCCAGAGGCAGATAACCCTCGTCCGGTCGTTTCTTCTTTATCCTGCCGATTGCGATCTGGCAGATCTTGTAATCAACGTAGTCACTCCGGAAGAAATCCCGTGCGTTCTCGATGTGCGGTATCGCTCTCTCATCCTGCTGCCGCACCATGCACTCCAGCAGGTGGAACATGTCCACATTTACGTATTTCCAGTCGTGTTTTGTCGGATCGAAGGGTCCATCCGGCAGTTCTGACATGTACTCGTCCAGCAGCCGATTCAGGAATTTAATCGACTCGTCGCACCTGATATCACCAATTGCAGAGAGGGCATTCGCTGTTATCGTGCCTATTCCGCCCCCCTCCCTGATCGGATGCGCAATCCTGTACTCCACCCTCTTTATCACTTCCGGGACTGCGACCGGACCGATTTTCTTGAGCGCGCTTCTGGCACGCTCGCCAAGTTCGGACTCCTCAAGCGCGTCTGCGAGTGGAGTGATGGCTCGTTCATCTCCGATCGCCCCGAGCGCATTAGCGGCAAAGTGACTGCTCCATGCGCTGTGGCAGTTCAGAACCTCTATCAACTGCGGAACTGCGGATTTACCGATTGCTGCAAGCGCATATGCGGTCTTCTCCAGTTTCGCTTCCCTTTGACTTGAATAATCGATGTCATCACTGTCATACTTCTTCAGGTCTTTGATCAGTCCGTTAATCCTCTCTTCGACCCCATTTGTTCCTGTTTTGCTTTTTTTGGGCATATCACCACGTCCTCTGACTTATCGTGGGATGTGATGTCGATGGATATAAACTTTGTTGCGGCGGGGATGACAGCGTTTGTAACGGTTGCGGGTTTTTCTCTCGTTCAATTCATCGTGGCGGTTCTGACGGTGATTCCAATGTTGCTGCGGGTTCCAGAGGAGAGAATTGGTCGTATGGAGCTGAATACATACGGTAAATCTATTGCATTAGCCGCAGCCTTGGGATCATGAGACGCCCGTATGAGGTGATGTGGTTGTCGCGGTTCACGTCCACCGCTATGATGCGCTTTACTGCACGAATTACACGAATAGTGTCAATACTGCGGTTGTGTTTGAGTATCTCTAATCATTGACTCTTATCTGCCACAGAGGCGGCTATACGCCTCGTCGATCAGATCTGTGACCTCAATGCCGTGTATCCTTGCAACGAGCAGCGCGACAGCGTCCGGTTCAACGATCCCCAGACTCTCCTGCTTCTCGTTTATCAGGCGTATCAGTTCCTGTTTTTCCATGACGCCCGATAACCGGTCGATTGTCCGGTCTAAAATTGTTTTTTCCAAAAATACGCTCTTGTCTGGCTTAAAATCGATCGGAATTTCTACCGCGTGAATATTGAATGATTGTGACGGTTCCACCATGTCGCCGGTGACCTGCACGAGCCCTTCCCGCTCCGCATTCGCAAGCACCGATTCTGCCTGATCCGGCGAGAACCATTTCAGGTCGAGTGAGAGCGCGAAGACGAATTCGCTTATCGATATCACGCCCCCCTTCTTACGGAAGACGTACGCGACGATCTGCCTCAACATCATCCCATTTACCTCCTTTTACTCCTTTTCACTCCATCCCGCGCCGCAGTTCTTCAACGATCGTGTCCGCCACACGCCCGCATTCGGTTCTTCCCTGACCCGCATCGAGATGAACCTTGAGCGTCAGGAGATCGCCATCCAGATGCGCACGCACCAGATAATCATCGCCAGCGAACGGGACCCTGTTGTATTTTCCATCGAGGTAGCTATATTTTAATGACACTTTGAAATCAAGCGTGCCATCGCTCTCGATTCCGTCCAGATGCCCCTCCACGTTATCGAGGGTGAGGTGCGCAAAATCGAGATTGTTCTCGACGATGTACACCTCAATCTCCCTTCGTGACTGGATGATATGCCCTCTGCGATCCGGCGATTCCGTCGAGAACATCCCGTGTTTGCCATCGACCCCGGCCATCGTCCGAACCAGATACGGGAGGTCACCGTAATATCGGTACCTCTGCTCAAAATGCGGCTCTCGCTTCGGGAAGTGGTAGTATACACGCTTTCTCATATCCATGCTTGCAATCACCGATAATTACAGATACTCACAGGCAACCACAGATAATTACAAACAATCATAGACGCAACCTGACCGGTTCCGCATCAAAGACGCCATCAACCGTCCGGACCTCATCGAGAATGGTGTCAGAGACCTCCGAGTCCACGTTCAGGATCATGATCGATCGCTTGTCAGGTCCGATTTCGCTGACCTGCATTCCGGATATGTTGATCCCCTCCCTGCCAAGAATCATGCAGCACGGACCGATGATGTTCGGGCGGTTCTCATGTCGTGAGACGATCAGGTACGGAGACGGCGCAATATCGACTTTGCAGCCGTCAATATCGAGTATTCGCATCCCGTGCACCCCTTCTCCCGTGAGCGCGCCTGTAACCGTCCTTGATTCCCCGCCCCCGGACAAGCCGATCGTAATCGACTGCACCTCGTCGGACTCGATCGATTTACTCTCTTTCACTTTTATCTTGCGCTCTTTTGCAATCGTGGGAGCGTTCACATAGTTTACGGTCGGTCCCATCGACTGCGAGAGCACGCCTTTTAATGCCGCAAGCGTAACCATCCGCAGATCGGTGTCAAAGACCCTGCCAGTGTACGTAATCTCGATCGCATCAAATTTCCGGATCAGCTGGACGATTATGGACCCGAGCACCTCTGCAAGAGCGATGTACGGCGCAACGACGCTCATTGCGTCCGATCGAACCTGTGGCAGGTTGATTGCGGTCGTGACAGACTCGTCCCGCAGCGCGGCGAGCACCTGCTTTGCGACATCGACTGCGACTGCGACCTGCGCCTCTTCTGTGGACGCACCGAGATGTGGGGTCACGATCACGTTCTCCGGACGAAGGAGCGGACTTCCGGTCGGAGGCTCGTTCACAAAGACGTCAAGCGCTGCGCCTGCCACCTTCCCGCCGTCTACCGCACGCACGAGCGCATCCTCATCGATGATCCCGCCGCGAGCGCAGTTGATGATCCGAACGCCCGGCTTCATCATCCCGAACCTGGAATCGCTGATCATGCCCCGCGTTTCATCGGTTAAGGGCGTGTGCACTGTGATGTAATCGGACACTCTGAGCAGTGTATCGAGATCGACAAGCTCGATTCCGAGTTCCTTTGCACGCGGCGCAGGTATGAACGGGTCATACGCGATAACCTTCATCTCCATCCCCTGCGCACGTTTCGCAACCTCAATTCCGACTCTTCCGAGCCCAACTGTGCCGAGAACTTTGTTTCTGACCTCAACTCCGGTAAATTTCTTGCGATTCCATTCATTCGCCTTCAACGAGCTGTTTGCCTGCGGAATGTTCCTGGAGAGCGCAAGCATCATCGCAATCGTGTGCTCTGCTGCCGAGATTGTATTTCCTTCGGGCGTGTTCGCAACGACTATGCCCTTCTTTGTTGCGGCAGGAACATCGATGTTATCAACCCCGACCCCGGCCCTTCCAACGATTTTAAGGCGATCTGCCGCGTTTATGATCTTTTCTGTCACCTTTGTCCCGCTTCTGATGACAAGAGCGTCGTACCCGGGTATGATGTCCACCAGTTCCGCTTCGGATAAGCCTGTTTTGACATCCACTTCGTGCTCTTCTCTGAGCAGCTCCAAACCGTCGTCCGCTATGGGATCGCTCACAAGAATCTTCAAGCTTTATTCCCTCCGTAATAGAATATTTGCGTATGTGTGGTCATGCATCTTAAGCATGGTCATACATGGATCAACCAAAAGATATATCACCGACAAGATAGCATATTGATATACTTGAGTCAATGTTGGACACAAGGGGGGTACGGGTAAATATGGATAAATTTGACACCATCAACACGTATAGAATCGTAGTTGCCACGCTGGCAGCAATCGCCATGCTGTCAGTGATTCCAGCAGCATCAGCGAGCGTATCGGTTCAGGAGTTCGGAACCGATTCCAATCGATATCTTGCGGGGACAAACATCACAGTCTCCGGAAAGGTGCTGAATGGCACGACAGGCGAACCATCAGCGAATGTCACTGTCATGATCTACAACGGATCATGGTCTTTTGAGACCGAGGCGGTGGCAGGCTCGGATGGTTCGTTCTCATCAACTGTAACTGCGCCGGATACAGAGGGCAGTTACAAGATAGTTGGCACCTCATCCGGTGTCAACTCGACGAACGTCAGCATCCTCGTCTACGGGGCGGCTGGCATCCAGACAGTGGACATAACACTGACGACGGGCACCGTGCATACTGTAACGCTCTCGTCGTCGCACGGGATCGACTCTGACATGAGTACCGCAACGATGACCGGCGGAAATCTGACAATCGACTCGACTGAATATCGCTTCCTCGTATCCGAGAGCGATGTAGTCTACGTTGACAACGACGGCAACATCAACTTCTCGGCATCTGATTCAGCAGACGGGATGAGCCCGATCGGAAACCTTGAGACCGGCTCGAAGGTCAAGCTCGACCAGACGTACACGATTGCGTTCGTGGATAACGCAAGCGAGATTGTTCTGATGCGCAAGGTTGCACCGGTCTTCACAGGAAATGGCACGCAGAACGTGACCATTCTGGCACTGAACGCTTCAGGCAGTCCTGTGAGTGACGAGAGTCTGACGCTCAGGGTGATCTACGACAACGGAACGACCGCAAACACAACGACACTCACTGCAACCGATTCATGCGGACTGGTCACGACATCGATTGAGATTCAGTCCGATCCGGGAGTCTACCACATAATGATCGAAGATGAGAACGGGGGTCTTGGGCATCTCTCCTACAGCGTGAACACGTACGATATGTACGGCGAGGTTCTCTCTCCGGATTACGATCCACAGTACACCTTCGCACGTGGGCAGGACATATTGCTCGCAGCGTATCTCAAGGATGCGTCATCAGGTGTGCCACTGAACGGCAGCACGGCAAGCGTAACAGCGGAGGTGCGCGGACCTGATCAGTACTCGGCATCGTACACTCTTACGTATGACTCGAGTTACGGCATGTTCAACTGCACAGCGAGCGTCCCTGCTGATGCGTCGCTTGGCACATACCATGTCGAGTACACAGCAACCATCGGAACAGCGGAGCAGAAGGCGCAGACCACATTCGAGGTCAGCGGGTACGACATCTTCCTGCATGCGATCTGTCCGCAAAGACCGGATGTCGAGGGGTTCTCACCGGGCGAGACGGGCTACATCTTCATCGGCGGCGTTGAACTTGCAACCGGCGCTGAAGCAGACGTAAACGGGCTTACCGGTGAAAGCAGCAAGGATAACTTCACACTTGCGATCAAAAACTCAGCCGGTGCCGATGTCACAGGCGACTGGGGCGTGATGAATCTCGCGACGTTCGTTGCCAGCACAAACGTGCCGCCATGGATTCAGGATGAACTTAAGAGAGAAGCAGTGAATGCGAGCATCATCAACTTCACAGCGCCATCCGCAACAGGGGTCTACGAGATTGTGGTCTCGGTCAACCTGAACGGCACAGTCGAAGAGCGATCGACGGGAATCGGCGTGCAGAGCATCTTCGTTCACGGTCAGCCGTGTGCAAGCGACGGAAGCTTTGCACCATCGGTTCAGCAGAAGTCGAACGTGACGATGATGATCATGGCGTTTGATCCGAAGAACATGCGCGAGGTTCCGCGTGCAAACATCACCGATGCAGGATTAATCGAGGTCTACAGCGAGACTGGCTCTGATGTGGTGACCGAGAAGATGGAGATGGTGACGTTTGTCGATCGGGTCGGCTCAACCGACTTCGCAGGCATCAAGTTCTACGTGAACGACAGCTACCTGGGATTTCATCACGTCAAGTTCTGGATCAATGCGAGCGTGGACGGAACACCGACGACCGCGGTTGGTGAGGGCTTCTTTGAGACGAGACTCTACTACATCTGGGTGACCCCGACTACGACCGATGGTGGTGCTTTCAAGAGCTTCACGTCGGACTCGGATGTCTCGCTGAACGTGACAGTTGAGAATTCAGGTCACACCGCAGAGTCGGGACTCCCGGTTGCAATCGATGAAGTTCGCTACTGCCGGAACTGGGAGAAAGTTGAGTATGACGCAGGCGGCGATTCCAGCGGAAGAACCGACTCTGACGGTGTTGCGACACTCTCAATAAGTCCAACTGATCCGCTGAAGTCCGGCGATTACAGCGTGCGTGTGAAGGTCACTGGAACAAACATCGCCACAGGCGAGACTGTGTATGATTATGGTAGGGGCTGGTTCGAGGTCAGAAACTTCATGCTCGATATCTATCCGGAGAACTGGAACGTGAAGACTGGTGAGGATATCAACTTCAGTGTCCGTGCTGTTAACTCGACAAACATGTCGAGCGATATGACAGTCGATCTGACACTCGATAAGATCGTGTACACTGGTAGCTGGGACAATCCACAGCGAAAACTGATCGAGGAGGGTGCTGCTATCACCCCATCAACGGTCACGACCAACAGCACGACACAGGAGACCGTGACATACACAGGCGGCGAGAATCTCACAAAGTCAGGCGGATATGAGTTCATCTTCGAAGCAGAGGCAGACGGCGCCATAGAGACTGAGAGGGTATGGGTTTACTGCGAGCCGTACGTGGCATGGGCATATACTCCAGGCTGGGACCAGCGATTCGGCATCGGCAGCGAGATGAGCGTCCTTGTCAGAGCAAGTGATAGCTGGGGCGGCGGAGACGCGCACAACATCAACGCATCTGAGACGAATGTCACGATGGTGCGAAAGGAAGGGATGTTTGGTGAGATGCCGTACAAGACACGGGATGAGATGATCATCAATGTGACGCAGAAAGAACCAAACATAGTAAACCTCACAATCAACCTCACGGACTGGCTGGAGGGTGAGTACTTCATGACGATCAAGGTTGTGGATGAGGATGGTGTTGAAGTCTTCACCAACTTCTGGTTCCAGGTCGAACTTGCAAGCATAGGGCTTCCCGAGTTCTATCGCGTGAATATTCCGGACGGGAATACGTATACGACCGCGACATCGTTCAACCTGACACAGTCGCCAAGTCAGGTGGGAGACGATGAGAAAGAGGAGAATGGGCGGTACAGGTACCTGAACTACACAGTTGCGACAAACTCATACATCGGAAAGGTGTGCCATCAGGAAGGCATACAGTTGCTCTCGGACTGGAATCTTGAGGATGATCGCACGCCATTCTGGGCGCTTGTGAACCGGACAGTGCCGCAAACGCTCTATGTGAACTATGAGAGTGCCAATTTCTCTGACGCGACGAACACCACACTCCTCCATGAAGGCGATACATGGAATGAGTCGGACGAGAACGGAACCACTGTCAGGCGGTGGAACGTTACAGCGATCGGCTCTGATGGTACGATCAATCTGGAAGGGATCGACTGCCTCGGAACCGGCTACAAGATCGACACATCGCTCAGCAAGTCTGGAAGTTTCATCATCGGCGAGATGTGGGATTGTGATTGGCTCAAGATCGATCTGGATAATGATGGCTCGTACATGCCTGGTGACTATGAAAGCGGGAGCGGCAGGTACTATATTGCGCTTGCCGACAATGCTACAGAAAGAGTCTACGACACCGTGCTCGTATCAAACTCAACCAACTTCACCGACGCGATCAATGCCACATCAGGAACGGAGGTGACGTTCGGAGGAGATCCGATTTATATGATTGATCTCAAGTACGAGAACAGTAGATATGTCATCCAGTTCACCAGCTACCATACCGGATGGGGTGGTATGTGTCTCGGCACATTCGCACAGGACTCGGTGATCAAGGTACCGTTCCTCGTGCAGACGCCAGGTGGCGGTGCAGGAATATCCGGCGCAAGTGTCGAGATCGATAGCCTCAGACAGTTCGGATCAGGTGGCATACCAATCAGCGGCGTCAACAACACAACGAATGCCAACGGTCTTGCGATGCTTGAGATCAACACGTCAGAGGTCGCAAACGGACAGTACATGATCCACTACAATGTGACGCTGCCCGAAGCATACGGAAATGTATCGGTAGCTCCTGAGGAGGAGTGGAGACTGCCGATGCTTGAGATCCGGAGTTTCATCGTCGGGGCATATCTCGGTACAGTCGGCAACATCACGGTAAACAAGGTCTACAACGGACACGGAATCGATGTGGTCTACGGTGAGGAACTGGATGCAAAAGGCGCGGCAATGCTCTTTGACAACACGGGGCAGGATGATGTGCTGCATGTCGGCTGGCCATTCGATTGCGAGGATGACTGGTACTTCAACACCTCGACCGGGCGCTACTACGACTGCTTCGATAACGCCACCAGCAACAGCACCCCGGTCGCGAACGACTCGATCAACCTGACAAGGGGAAGCGAGGTCATAACGTACAACTTCACTGCGTACTATCCGTCGGGTGATAGTTACACGCTCAACACAAGTGAGAGCAAGTTGTGCTGGGATTACTGGAACGTCACGCTCAACTCGACCGATGGCACCAACGCCAGCCTGACCGTCGAGTACGCACTGGAACGTGAGACTGACTGGAATCCCGAGACGCATACGGTTCAGAATGACAGCGAGATTATGTGGGGACCGGGTCCGCTCGAGATACACGTGACCAACATCGGCGACACCAACATCACCTTCGAGTCGAGGTCTGCAAGAGCACTCTACCACATCGACGATCTTGAGACGCTGTTCGACGGCGACGAATCCAATGGTGAACTGGACTGTGGCAGGGTGACAAGGGCAAACTACAGTGACTACATCGTGTATGCCTACAACGATGTGAACGAGACAGAGAGGGAGAAGGCATGGGATGATGTTTCGGAGATGGACAGAATACTGGTCACGAACGGTTCGTCCACAAACATCTACCGGATCGGCGAGGATATACCCGAACTCGGCAGGTATGTGGCGATGGCGATGGGCTGGGGTGGCAAGATCATCTTCGCAAACGAGACACTCACCCACGGAATCTATCCGTTCTGCGAGTGGGCTTCGGACGGCGACACCTACTACACAGGAACCTTTACCGAAGAGGATGTGCAGAATGACCTGAACAATGATGAGGATGTCAACGATAACCAGACATATTACATCAGGCTCGATGACACCAATCCGAACGGAGTCCCGTATCCGAGCGAGGGCATCTTCGATGATGACAGGGATCTGACCACTGTCCGGACAGAGGGCACACCCGCTGACATGTACGGGGCTGAAAACGGATCGACTGATCCGTACTCCGGACAGAAGCGGGATGAGCGGTTCCTCGAACTCGGAAGCCTCTGGGGCTGGCCATTCTCAATTCCGCGGATCAACACATCCGGGGACCCGGCGGTGCTGACAACGCTCGCAAGCGATGACTGCGGGGATTACACTCTGGAGGATAACATATCGATGTATATCACCGCGAAGACATTCTCAAACGAACCTGTGGATGGTGACATCACAGTGGATAAACTGATGGTACTGTGCATGGATGAGGTGGGAGAAGGTGGCGCTGGCGGAGAGGATGACTATGGCGATGATTGGGAAGATGATATGATGATGGAACCAGTCATCTACACCAACACAACCGCCATCAACGCAACAATGACCGATGGCGTCGGGGTGCTGGAGATCACATACGGTGAACTGCGCGATATAACAGCAACCGAATTCGACTTCGGCGAGTTTATCGTCCAGATCAATGTCACCGATGATGCAGGTGGGAATTCTGAGACCGTTATGCGAGAATTCGAGATGGAAAGCGAAGAGAGCGAGATGGGAGGTGATTGAATATGAGACGATCTGCATTACTGATGGCGATTGTGCTGGCGATCGGGATTGTGCCGGTTGCCGGCGCAACCTCATCCCTATCGATCGGGACACTCAGCTATGACAGTTCTGTAATCAAGGATGGTTCGTTTACGGTCAGAGCCAACATCGAAGCAAGCGGAGTCGGTAGCACCATAACTGTCACAGCCACGCTGCAGGACAACACCGGCGGTGCTGTGACGATACAGAGTGCTGAGCAGGTGAAGACATACACCTCCAACACCAGTAGTAAGACGTTCACATGGACAGTGACTGCAAATACTCCGGGCACGTACTCGGGTCCGCTCAAGGTCACAGCGAGCGCGAGCGACGGAGGGTCCGCAACACCAGTGACGGGTACGACTGTGCTGACCATACAGGACAAGCCAGTGCTCGAACTGACGCTTGCAAAGAACCAGACGACCGTTAACACCGGTGATTCGGTCAGACTCGACTACACGATCGAGAACATGGGAGGAAGTGGTGCGGCAGACGCAGAAGGCGTCAACATATCGCTCTCGCTTCCGGGTGGCTGGAGTCTTACGAGCGGCACATCCTACTACACTCCGGGAACGATCGCACATGGTGCGAGCAAATCCGGCAACTGGATCGTTGCTGCTGACAGTCCGAATTCCACAAATACGCTGACCGCTACTGTCACATCGACGGTTCCGGGCGGAACGATCACTGACACGTGGGTCATCAACGAGACGACGACCGGCGACCTTGATCACATCAATGTGACCCCGACCTCATGGAATATGAGCGTAGGCGATTCGAATGTCTTCACTGCTGCTGGCAAGACTGTGAGCGAGGTCAACGTCACAGGACTGACGTTCACGTGGTACAGCAGCGATACGTACGTCGGAACGATCAACAGCAGTACAGGAAACTTCACGGCATTGCGCATGGGAACCGCGACGGTATACGCAACAAGCAACAACATCTCAAGCAGAAACACTTGCCCGGTGACCGTGAATGTGAACGCCGCAACGAACAACACGGCAGTCTCAAGCGGAAGCGCTATCGGTACGTCTGGCAACTCGACCGCAATCGTCAGCCTCACTAACACGTCGGTTACGGGTACGATCAACATAACCGAGCTCGCTGACCCACAGAACAGTACGGACGCGGGCGGGAGCGTTGCGAACCTGGGATCAAATGATGTGCTGATCATGGGTGTCGAGGTGAACGTGAGCCCGAACATAACCTCTGCGCTTGAAAACGACACGAACCAGACGAGCTGGGTGCAGATCCGGATCGACTACAACGAGTCACGGCTCGGCGGAGTCTCTGAGGACACGCTCTACATCTACAAGTTCGTGAGCGGAACCGGATGGGTGAAACTGACCAAAGGGAGTCCGTCCTACTGCCTTGCAAACGGCAGAAACACGACTGCAAACTACGTATGGGCGAACGTGACCCATCTCTGCACATTCGGGCTCGTGAGCGATCAGCCTGAGGGCAGTGGCAGCCGCAACCACGGTGGTGGTGGCGGTGGCGGAACGTACCCGCCTGACCTGTACGCAACTCCGACGCCGACCGTGACAGCAACAGCAACTCCGACCGCATCACCTGGGACGACTGCGGCAGCAACGGGAACGGTTGCGCCTGCGCAGACAGGGAAGCAATCGGCGGCAGGGGAGAAATCTGCCGCGGAAGAGAAGAGCGCCGCAAAGCCAAAGAAGAAGGGGTTGCCCGGATTTGCCGGCGTCTCCGCGATCGCGGGGCTGCTCGCGGCTCTGTACCTTGTCAGACGCAGGATGTAGATGGATTTGAGGGATAACCTCCCTCAAACTCTTTTTTTTATTTACGAAAAAGTATATCGCCAGCCCCCACCCGAAGGGCAGTTTTTACTCGATTTTTTGTGAAAAAAATCGTTTTTTATTTCACAGCAGTTTTCATCTCTCGATTCCGAGAATCCACTTCCAGAGTGGAATGAATTTGACGATATGGTTTTTATACTGTTCTTCTGCCTCGTAGTCTTCTGTTATGACAAAACCCGTCATGATGTCATATTTATCCATAAATTTTGTCAGACCTTTCACATCCCGCATCCTGACCTTCTTTGAATATTTGGATTCGATAGGCGTGATTGACCCGTCTTCTAACAGAATGAAGTCGGTCTCTTTGCCTGATTCTCTCCAGAAATGCCTGGATTTCGTGACAAACTGTATGAGGTTCTCCGCAACTTTCCCGGGTTCCGGATTTTCAAGGGCAAGAGCGATACACGGATGGGCAAGATAGTACTTTTTAAGCTTCCTGGAAGATACCTTAAACGATCCTCTGAAATTTTTCATTTCTTTTACGATAAAGCATGTTTTAAGATAATAAAGATAGTTGCTAACTGTCTGCCTGCTTCTGCCAACCTCTCTTGAGATATCATCGAGATTTATGATAATTCCCGGGTTCTGCGCAATGATATGTATCAGTTTCTCTATAAGTTCCATGTCTTTCACTTCGAAGAGTGCACTCAAATCCCGAAACACCGTTTTTTCGATAACGCTCTCTTTTACGTACCTTTTTGCGATTTCATCCTCCACATCAGTTATCTCTGCAAAAGGTTTCGATAGATAGTTGCTTATTTCGCTTTTTATCTCATGTTTCCACAGGTCGGAATTTTCCTTCATCTCCTCCACGTTTTTCCCTTTGAGTTCAAGAAATTCTTTAAATGAGAGTATGCCAAGGTTGAAGTAGAATATTCTGCCCGCCAGGCTTTCTTTTGCATCAAGCAGGATATTTAGTGATGCAGATCCGGAAATCAGAAATTTTATGTCGGGATGCAGATCGTAATATATCTTTACTTTGTTCTGCCAATCTTTCAGTTTCTGGATCTCGTCCAGCACAATGTAGGTTTTTTCCAGATCGAGGTCTTCTTTAAGTATATTTTCACGATATAGGTCTATAATATCCGTAATCCCCCCTGCCGCCTCATCAAATGAGAAATACAGAATTCTTTTCGGTGCAGTCCCTTCTTTGAGCAGCTTGTCTATTGTCTGAAGCATGATTGTGGTTTTGCCGGTTCTGCGCAAGCCGACGATTCCTATTATTTGCCTTAGTTTCATATATTTTTGTATATCCAGAAATACGGCTCTTCTGTACGGCGGCACAAGTTCTTTTTTGACCATACCAGTCTTCCACCACGGATTCATTTCAGAGAGCTTGGTTAAATCCAGCATATCAGTTACATCGGATCTGGCAACTATTCAATCTTTCGTCATCCTGGATTAACCAATAATGCACTTTTTCGTTAATTGCACCTAACGAATCAAAAACCGATTGCACGCATCCATACCCGCGCCGCTCGCCCGAAAAGTTGAATAACGGACAGACCGTTTTGCATCACTATGGTCTTCAGGAAGCGAACCCGTGTCGATGTTGCAAAAAAGATGTTTCTGGAGCGAATAAGCCCGATCGAAAGAACGGAGAAGCTGTCGATCGAAGATGCGCGGGGAAGAGTCACGGCAGAGGCGATCGTATCAGAGATCGATGTTCCTGACCACAGGCGTGCTGCGATGGACGGGTACGCTGTTCGCGCAGACGACACCACCGGAGCCTCGCAATCGAACCCGGTTCTCATCCGAGAGGGTGCCCGCTGCGTGAGGGTGCATACAGGCTCCCCGATGCCGCAAGAGACCGATGCCGTTGTCATGATCGAGGACACGCTGCCCGGTGTCGAGATTCGTTCTGCGGTGCACCCGAATAAACACGTCAGCCTGATCGGGGAGGACGTCGCAAAGGGCGACACGGTCTTTGGAGTCGGGCACAGGCTCCGGGGGTGTGATATTGCGATGCTTGCTACGCTTGGCATATCACATATTACGGTATATGAACGCCCGACGGTCGCAGTGATCCCGACCGGGTCTGAACTCGTTCCGAGAGGCAAATCGACTGCGGACGGGATTCGGGAGACGAACGGACTCATGGTCGGTCTTTACGTTGAAAAATGGGGCGGAATCCCGATTTACAGGGATATCGTCGTCGATGATCCTGATCTGATCGAGAAGGAGATCCTCGCATGTCAGGGCTACGATGCGATCATTCTCTGCGGCGGCACATCGGTTGGGGCGCGGGATTATGTGCCGGGAGCGATTGAATCCACAGGAGTTCTGCTGGTGCATGGTGTTGCTTTGAGTCCGGGGAAGCCCACCGCACTTGGAATTGTCGGCGACACGCGTGCGCATACACATCCCACTCTCAATCATGATCCCAATTCCAATTCCAATTCCAATCACGATTTCAACCCCAATTCCAATTACACGCCAACGCCTGTGCTCTCGCTCCCTGGCTACCCTGTTGCATGTCTGATTGCGCTATCCGAGTTCGGACGCCCCGCGGTCATGAGACTGGGGCGCATTCCCGCAGAACCGAGACCGAGATTGCATGCACGCATCAGCGCAAAGATCGCATCGAAGATCGGGTATGTCACGTACACGCGAGTGCGGGTCGCTGATGGCGTAGCACATCCTGTGATGACATCGGGAGCGGGAATCCTCAGTTCGGTCACCGGATCCGACGGGTTCGTCATAATCAAAGAGGAACTGGAAGGGCTCGATTCAGGTGATCCCGTCGATGTCGTATGGATCGAATGAGCTGAGTTTAGAGTCAGCCTGACTCCGCATAAATCCGCCTAATTCAGTTTCCGAATCCGTTCGACGATGTTTACGATATTCTCGGTCGTTTTTTCGATTTCCACAAGCACCATACCAAGATTGGTGTTCGGATTGATCAGTGTCGCCAGAAGCATCTTTCTGCCCGCCCCCGTAACGATCAGACGCCCATACCGCGATTCCACGATCATACGATCCGGAACCTTCCGGTGTAACCCCTCTGCGGTAATTTCAGCTGCGCCAAGCATCGTTGCCGCCATGGCAGCGAAGAGGCTCGCATCTTTCGGCGCATTCGCGGTTATCAACACCCCATTCCGACTCACTATTGCGCTTGCCTCAATTGCAGCCCGCACATGCAGGTCTGACAATGTTTGATTGAGTGCATTCATTGTAGTCATGTAACAAATCCCCTCGATTGTCTGTTTCCATTCAAACTTTATTTTAAACTATTATTAAACTTATCTGATGTAGGGGAGGTGCTGAACGGGGGTTACCAAAAACAGGTACGGTTCAGTGGTTCAGTATAGCTCCGGGCTGGCAGCAATGCATGTGCAATAACTTGATAACTCCGAAGGTCGCATCTCCTGACATGAACGTCATCTGCTTCGATCTGGAGGGTCCGCTGTCCCCGCAGGACAATGCTTACGAGGTGGCATCACTCGTTCCGAACGGAGATGCGATATTTGAGACGCTCAGCCGGTATGATGATCTCCTGGCGCTCGCTGGTCGGCATAATTACGAGCCAGGTGATACGCTCGCCTTGATCGTTCCGTTCCTCTTAGCGCACGGAATCAGTGAAGATGACATAACCCGGGTCACCTCACACGCAAGAATCGTTGGCGGCGCAAAGGACCTGATTGCGAGGCTGCTCTCGCATGACTGGGATGTGCACATCATCTCCACGAGTTACGAGCAGCACGCCCACCGGATCGGCGCAGCGCTCGGTGTAAAGAGAGATCACATCGCATGTACGAAGTTTGAGATCGAGAAATTGCGAGAGAAACTCACAGAAGACGACATTACGCGCATACGCTCCCTTGAAGAAGCTGTTCTCAGTACTGACGACGAAGATGTGATGTTTCAAAAATTGGATGATTTTTACTTCGATGAATTGAAGAATACCGCGCTCGGAGACGTATTTTCACAGGTGCGCGTCGTCGGAGGCGCACGCAAGGTAGCTGCACTGGAAGCAATCGCTGCTGCCAGCGGCAAGACTCCCCGCGAACTGATCGCAATCGGCGATTCGATCACAGACTCTGCGATGCTCGGGTGCGTGAGGGATGCGGGTGGAACTGCGATCGCATTCAACGGCAACGAGTATGCAGTTCCTTATGCGAATATCGGGCTCGCGGGAACCGATATCGGGCTTGTGTGGGAGTTCGCGGAGGCTCATGCCCGGGGTGATCCGATTGAACTGGCACGCACATTTGAGCACGAATATCGGGACGATCCGCGGGTGGACTGCCTCGTTGGTGCCGACGCTGATAAGATCGAAGCGGTCATCGATGCCCACAAAAGGTTCAGGAAGATCGTGCGCGGTGATGCCGCGAAACTGGGATAACGGGTCGTGTTTGGAGCTCTATCGCATTCAAAATGAATGTCATGGCAGGAAAGCTCGTTTTGAGGTTGTTTTTGTTTGCCCCCGCAATCAACTTCGCAGCGCCCTGTCCTATACTTCTTTTACCATCTTTTCCGAAGAAATCCTTGAGGTGTTTCTTCTCTGGCGGAATTGTTCTCTTCTTTTCCAGTTCTATCAACTTTGAGATCTCCTCTTCTATTTTCAAATCGATTCCATGAATCGTCACGTAAATCTGCAATTTGTGGGAGCCCAATTCCCCTTTTGCTATGAATGCTCCGTCTGGTGCATCATCATCCGTTTCAATGATTTTTACGTGTCTATTTGATAATCTTTGTTTAATCAGTTCTCTGATTCCAGAATTATTCAGTTCCTGACCGATGTGTTCCCTATCGATCAGAAATAGGAATGTGCTAATTCCGGGGTAGTGATCAATGGTGGTGTTGATCGAATTGAGTACTGACAATCCGGTTTTCTTACCGAATGGAGATTTTGGGAACCATAAAGTGCGCGTTCCACTGTATCGCTCTGCAATCGCCTTTAATATGTGAAATTCATCTGTACCATCGCCGGTTCCGACAAAAGACCAGAGTTCTGATGGGTCGTCCACGCCCATACTCACCTGCATTCTAAACTCCTAATGCATCGACGAGCCGCCTGGGATCTGCGTTTGCATTCATCAGATCGTCCAGTTCGTCGATTGTCATCGACTCGTGAAGGAGCGTGCCGTCATTCAATTTCTTCATCTGGAGTATCTGAAGATCATCGGGACTGATTTCCAGCTCCAGCAACTGATAGAGAACATCTATACTATGTGTGGAGAGAACCACCTGCCAGTCCCGCTCTGCCAGCCATTTAAGCTCTGCTCCGATGAGTGTCGGATGTGACGCACTCTCAAAATCGTCCCAGAGTACCATGCGGGGCGAACACGCCTCTAAAAGGAGCGTGAGGATGGTTGCCCTCTTTATACCGTCTCCAAGATCGTCTAATTTAGGATATAGTGGGTATCCGTCAGGCAATTCCTTTCTACAGGACAGTCCCCCGCTTTTCCATAAAACTTCTGTGTATTTTTCATCGATGCACTGATTAACGAACTCTGCGATCCGCCTGGTTGCACCGCTCTTGACAATCTCCATCTCCATCGACGTGACGTATTCGGCATATCTGTCGAGGGTTTTGGTGTCATTCGGAATGTAGATTGAGATATTTTTGAGATCGCGTTCCGGCATCTCCAGCATTTTACAAATATTTTCAGTGGAACCGGTCAGCTCATTGTCGATGAAAACATTTGTTCCGCCGCCACTTGTGATTTCGATAGTAAATAAAGTTTTATTTTTATTGACGTTGTACGTGATCGTGGCGTTTCCTGAATACCCATAAACCAAACCACCATATCCACTATGAAGTCTTGTTACATGGTCGATTTTA
Organism: Methanosarcinales archaeon; assembly: GCA_021159385.1. Classification (GTDB taxonomy): domain Archaea; phylum Halobacteriota; class Methanosarcinia; order Methanosarcinales; family Methanogasteraceae; genus Methanogaster_C. The sequence goes on along the minus strand of JAGGRW010000057.1, from coordinate 9,232 downwards.
TTATGCTCTTCATAAACGGATCGGACCCCAGGCGATGGGAATAGATACAGGGCTTCGAGGAGAGTTGATTTGCCGGAATTATTTTTCCCGATCAGAACATTGAATTTCGATAGTTTTATGGGCTCGTTGCATTTTTTGATGCCTCTGAACTCTTCGATATCGATTTCCGAAATGAACGTCCCTGCCATGTAGTCGTTATCTGTCTCGATGATACTTAAAGACTGCAACAGAGATCAGCCTCGGTGCCCCAATTCCCTTCACGCAACAGCCCTGACAGACGCTAAATCACAATCGGCGTACCGCCCACACTCCCGACCACGAACGCGGCGAGCGCAATAGCCATCCCACCCTTAAAGAGCCGCGATGAACCGGCAGCGTCGCCCCTCATCAACCGCAGCATCGCAAAGAAGAAACAGAGATCAGCAAAGACGATAACAAGCATGTACCACGCCGAGAATCCGGCGAGATACGGTAGCGGGCTCAACATCACCGTGATCGAGCCGATCGCGGATGCGAGGAACCCGGCGCGCTCTTTCCCAACGCGGATCGGAAGCGTGTCCAATCCCAGCGCAGAATCGCCATCAACGTCCTCGATATCCTTTGCGATCTCACGTGCGGTCGTTGCAAGCATCGCAAGCGCAAACAACCCCGCGGTTCGGACAATGCCGCACGTTCCGAAGAGCGCGCCTCCGAAGAGAAACGTTGAGCCGGTTAGAAACCCGATGCACACGTTTCCAACGAGTGCTCTCTGTTTCAGGTTACGAGCGTAGAGAATGAGCAGTACCGAGTTCAGAATGGCGATCGCGAGACAGATCGTGTTGATGAGACTTGCGAGCACAACCCCGGCACCGAATAGTGCGATCGAGAAATAGAGTGCGGAAGTCCTGCTCACGCGTCCTGATGGTATGGGGCGCATCGGTTTATTGATCGCATCGATCTCCGCATCAAAAAAATCGTTAATCGCATTTCCCGCACCTGTTATTAAAAAAACAGACGAAAATAGGAGGATCGCTCCGGGGACTGGTATCTCGGTCATGTCGTAGACGATTCCTGCTCCGATGACCGCTGCAAAGCCAGCCATCGCGCAGTTTCCGATGCGGAGTAGTCCGATCACTCAATTCTCCTCGATTTTCACATATCGCTTCGATTTCCGCACATCCCCTCAAACTCCCTCTACTACCACTCTACCCCACACTCTCGACTATCTCCCTCGTTTCACCGCAAGCATCCTGTCGAGCGCGTTCTTCGCACCCTCCCGGACGTCTTCCGGTACTGTGACTACGTGTTCGAGATTTTCGAGCGAGCGGATCACGTCAGAGGGCATAACCGTCTTCATGGGGGGGCAAATCGTGTAGGGGGAGACCGCGTGGAACCTTTTTTTTGGTAGCTCTTTTTCCAGCCTGTGCAGCATCCCGGATTCGGTTCCGATGATGAATTCGTCCGAATGCGAGGCTGCCGCATGTCGGATCATCCCCTCAGTGCCATACACGCCGTCCGCAATATCGATGACATCAGGTCTGCATTCGGGGTGCACGAGCACCTCCGCGCCCGGATGCCTCATTCTCGCGTCCGCGATGTCGTGCGGCAGGATCAGGTGGTGCGTTGGGCAGTATCCGTCCCACGGTATGATCTTTTTGTCTGTGAACCGGGCGGCGTAGAGCGCAAGGTTCCTGTCCGGCACAAAGAGCACCTCCTCGCAATCGAGCGAGTTCACGACCTCGACAGCGTTTGCGGATGTGCAGCAGATGTCGCTCTCCGCTTTCACTGCCGCGCTCGTGTTGACGTAGCAGACGACAGACGCGTCCGGGTGCTCGCGTTTCATCGCAACGAGCGCGTCTCTTGTAACCATCGCAGCCATCGGGCATCTGGCGTCGAGATCCGGGACTAAAACTGTCCTCTTCGGGCTCAGGACGGCTGCGGACTCCGCCATGAAATCGACGCCGCAGAAGAGTATCACGTCAGCATCGGTTTTAGACGCCTGTATTGCGAGCGCGAGTGAGTCGCCAACGAAATCAGCGATGTCCTGAATCTCAGGGCGCTCGTAGTTGTGAGCGAGGATGATTGCATTTTTATCACGTTTCAATTTCAGGATTTTTTCGATCATGTTACTGGCTCTTATATTTACCCATGTTCAGGAAGTTGTTACACCTTGAGATATACATATACAGCAATCAATAATGAAACAATCGTAATAATCCCACAAATAATAGTGAATGCCTGGAAACGAACTTGATTTTTGGATGGGCACATATCAATGATCTCGAAAGATGCTCATCCGTCATCGTCAATAACCCTTTCCACTCAGGATACTGCCCAGTCTTCGCTCTCGTTTATCCAAATCTTTTTTAGATACGAAATTGTACGGAGAAACTTGCCAGCCCACCTTTTCGCCTCGTCCCCATCCAGAATATATCTTTGGAACAGCAGTTTTGATATTTAATTCTCTCTCAACTTCCTCGATGTCCAAATTTTCAATTTGGCTCCTGTCAAGGTGAGTTCTAGCAGCTATCATGTCAACAAGATATTTATTAACATCCTTAAGCTTCTGCGCATCTTGATATTCTTGTTCCATGTGCTGTGTTGCCTCCTTTTCCATATCACTTTACTACGGCACAAGAAACAATAAGTTTTAGTCCGCATATAAACATTTCGGGTAATTACCCGATGTATGGTGATTGGTCTTCCGATTGCGATCCTTTACTCTCTGGCAAAAAATAACCGCGGAGGGCGCAAAGAATGAAACCTCCCCTTCCGATCGACCGGATCACCCCTGCTCCTGCATGATGCGCTCGCATCGCAACAGGTCCTCCACAGTGTTCACATTCAACGCAACTTCGATCTCATCAAGAATCAGGTTGAAATCAGACTGTTCCTCGTCGATCAAGCTGCCATCGAGAATGTTGATGCCGCACGGGACGATCAACTCGCAGTCACGGTTGAAGACCGTTGTCGGGCGCTGACCAAGCTTTGTGCAGACGGAAAGCGGAGTGTGAACTGAGAGTGCGGGCTCATCCCGCTGATCGTAGATCGCTACAACCCTATCGATCAGCTCAGGAGTTACGAGCGGGAGATCTGACATGACAACGAGTACCGGTGAACAGATTTGTGCTGCCCTGATCCCGTGAACCATATCGCCGACATAACCGAGACCGGGCGCGGGAATCACCCCAACATTATCGTAACCCTCGAGATACTCCTTCGTCCGCGGAACGCTCGGCGACGTCACAACGAAGATGCGGTCGATCGATCTGCTGCGCATGAGCGTATCGATCACGTATGTGATGAGGGGCGCTCCGCGGAGCTTAACCATCGGCTTCTCACCGCTCCAGCCGTTCGTAAAGAACCTGCTCCCGACCCCGCCAGCCATAACTACAGCGTGCATGATTACGGATTTCCAGAATACCTCTTAATTCCTGCTCACCCCTTTCAGAACCGCGCAGGACTCCTCGATGCATCTTCCGAGCACTGATTTGGCGTCCCCGATCACCTCCATCCCGGCAGCTCCGGCATGTCCGCCCCCGGAGCCGTCGTACTCTGCGCCGACTGTGCTCATGATCTTCCCGAGATTGATGCCGCATCTGACCGCATCCCGCTTTGCCCGGCTGCTCACCTTCAGGATGCCGTCTCGCTCCATTCCCACGAATGAGAGGTCTGCGCCGATGTTTGTTATCGCTGTTGCGGCGGCAGCGCCGAACGAATCGACCTCGGATGTGGCAAGGATCCAGTCATCAAACGTCAAAATACTGGCATGGTTCGCAGACTCGAAGACCGCGACGCGCATCGAGACGTTCTGCGGCGTTCCAGCCAAAAGATCGAGTGCTTCGCTGTAACTGACTCCGCCGAGGTCGATCAGGTCTGCGATCGCCCGAAACGCGCCGGACGTTGCGTGTTTGAAGTGCCCCGTATCTGTAATGATTCCGGTCATGAGTGCGAGTGCAACACGTTCCCTTATCGGAGCGTTCATGCATTTCAGGACATCGACGACGATTTCGGCAGCTGAGCTTGTGGGCCGGTGCAGGTAGAACCTCGCATCTGTCAGTAACTGCGAGACCGCGTGATGGTCGAGCACGCCGTAATCGCTGGGTTCAATGTCGTTTAACTGCGATCTGGTTGAGGTATCCACAACCACCGTGAAATCGTAGTCGGACGGATCCGGTTCATACACGACATCGATATCCAGCTGGTCTACGAGCATGGAAGCCACCCTTCCGCACTGATCCGCAACGCCAACCGTGCCGCCGAAAGCCTCGGCAAGCGCATACGCGCTCGATATCGCATCCGGGTCGGAATTGCGGTGGCAGAGGAAGAGGACATTATGGTAGTTCAGCAACTGGTCATAAAATGTCAATTCATCAACGTTCATGAAATGTTATGCGCATCCCGAGTTCAAAAGTGTACTGGGGTCAAGAGTTCTGCATTTTCCAATGCCAATCGTTTCAGATGTCCTGAACAATTCCTGGGTCTGACCGGAACTCCGGCAAGTTGACAGCCCGAACGCCGAAACATATTTATATGAATTTGCTGTGGTTTACATAACATATCAGGATTTGTTGACGAGGAACCAAGCATGAACAAAACTCAATTCTTTGCCGTGTTAACAATGATCGCTCTCGGACTGGTTTTTGTGTCGATCATAGTCTTTGATTCGGATGCGTCAATCGAGATGCAGCAGTGTGGTGGCTGTCACAATCCGGAGTATACTCAGGAGATGCAAGGGGCAGGCATAGGCCCTACAATCTGGAATGCAATTGTTCCCGAACACCGAGGTGAACGCGCGAAACCGTGCTCAGAGGGGCACGAGCGCAGGTGTACGGAATGCCACCCCCGGACGCATGAGAGTGAGCAGTTGCACAAAGGCATGATCTCAACGGAATGCACACGCTGTCACGCGATGGCTACCGCGCCGATGTATCCGGAGTGCGCGCTCTGCCACGGGAATTACCAGCACGCAGAGCAGGTAGCAGGCGACTGCCGGGATTGCCATCCTGGACATTCCACAGACACGAGCGCGGGATGTGGTGACTGTCATCGTGCCGAGTATGCCGATCTCAAGAATTCGGGAGGTAAACATGCGACGAAGGATACCAGCTACGAGGCTCTGCGCCACAGGTTGAGTCCGACGTCGTACAGCTACGAGGAGCCTTTGATCGGAGACGGATGCTACTCCTGTCACAAGAATCACGCCGAATCAATGGACTGTCTGGAGTGTCATGGGCTTGAGCACGGGTACGGACTGGCTGATTGCCAGACATGTCACAACCCACATGCTCCAAGAACCATCAAGTTCGGTGCGATCGTGACGAGTGAGCAGTGTATGCTCTGCCACAAGGAGACCAAGCAGGAGTTCATCGAGCACCCGACCATGCACGCCACATTGAACTGCACCGACTGCCACATAGAACACGTAGGAGCGAGGGAATGCGCCACATGCCATTCCGATGCGCACAGGGACATCGTTGTAGACACTGACTGCTCGATATGTCACAAGAGCGGTCATGCACCGATCTGATCGATCCAATTCCGCCGGTACCCCCGGCGGGGTTTGTTTATTTTTGAATTCTGATTGTCGGATAGTTCACTCTGAAAATTTGATTGCGCAATCTTCGAAGAATCTGTTGTGGTTAGATTGATCCCACACAAGTGGTAAGAGCCACTGGATTTAACCGCGGAGGGCGCAGAGGAACGCGGAGGAGGATAAAAACTCTTGCGTGCCTCTGCTACTCTGCGGTTATTTTTCTTGACAGAAAGTACAGGATCGCAATCGGCATACCCGAGTACTCACTACAAATTGTCGAAGAATCAGTACACGTCAGACGGTTCAAAGACCTTCTCGCCAACGACCTTGCCATCGATGGTTCGGTAAAAGCACGATCGGTACCCAGTATGGCACGCCCCTCCGATCTGCTCGACCTTGAGCAGCAGGTCATCACAGTCACAATCGATCCGTATCTCACGCACCTTCTGGAGATGTCCTGAACTTTCACCCTTCTTCCAGAGCTTCTTTCGGCTTCTGCTCCAGTAGTGCGCGACATTCGTCGCAAGCGTCAGTTCAAACGCTTCTTTGTTCATGTACGCACACATCAGTACTTCGTTTGTCTCTGCATCCTGAACAACCACGTGCACCAGGCCATCCGTGTACTTCGGTGAAACTGTGTCATCGGTCATACGCAGTATGTGGCAGAGACCATAATTAAGACCTTCGCGTAAAAGTACAACCGCAACAATGTTGATCGGAATCGACGACACCGACTCGCGCAGCGAAGGCGGCTGCACAACATACATCGCAGCGGTGTTAGTTGAGAAACTCGCAAAATACGGAGACCTGATCAACCATCCGCTGTTGATCCGATTGAATCCGAATATCAAGTACAGGACCAGGGGAAACGGCGCGATCGCAATCGGGATCGAGACGGATAAGCCGGAAAAGGTAAAACAGGTCGTTTTAGATGAAGTTGGGAGTCAATCGAAGTTATCCGACGAGAATACGAATCCGGGGGTGGTGTTCATCGATCGGGCGTCCGAACGCATGAGGTGCGATCTCAAATCGTTTTCTCGGCGTGCAATTCAGGACATTCTGGAGATTGAGGACGCAGAACGTCTGATAAACCGATATTCCGCCGATGGTGGTGATGGCGATGGCAGTGGCGTGGATGATGGTGATGGCGGTGGTATGGATTTTTGCAGATTCAAAAACGGCCGCGGTCTGATCGGCGCGCTCGCGGCTGCGGGAATCGCAGAGAACGGCATTTCGGATTACACCTTCGAGCTGATCGCGTACCGGGAGCAGTCCCGCATCGGAACCGCGAGGGATGTTGATTCCGAGAGCATCCGGGACGCTGACATGCGAACGTATCCGCGGACGTGGGATACCGTTGACATCGCAAACAAAACGATCGTCTGCGTCCCGCACGGACCTGATCCTGTGTTATTTGGAATTCGCGGGGAGGCGGACGCGGCAATCGAGGCTTTCGGTCATATCAGGTCAGAACCGATCGAGCGCTCGGTTCTCTTCAGGACGAATCAGGGAACCGACATGCATCTGGTGCGGGCGGCGATCGATCAGACCGTTGACGGGCGCTCGTATATCCTGAAGGGCGTCGTCTCGTCTGCGCCGCGGACGATCTGCGGCGGGCACGTCATCTTCGGGATCGCTGACACACAGTCGAGAGCAGAGATCGATTGTGCTGCCTTTGAGCCGACAAAGAACTTTCGGGAGGTCGTGAGAAAGCTGGCGATCGGAGACCGGGTCGTTGTCTGCGGCAGCGTCAACAACCGGACAGTCAATCTCGAAAAGATACGGATTACGCATCTGGCTGATCGATATGAGATCCGAAACCCGGTCTGTGCCTGCGGAAGACGCATGAAATCCGCGGGCGCCGGGCAGGGGTACCGGTGCAAGCGATGCGGGAGCGAATCGGATGCGCCTGAACGCGTACCTGTGAAACGCGATCTTGATTGCGGCTGGTACGAGGTTCCACCGTCTGCGAGAAGGCATATCGCAAAGCCGCTCGTGCGGTGCACCGGAGGGGCGTGCCTGGTGCATCCGGGCAGGTGATCAAACAGTGTAAAGTTCAGGAATTTTCACGCAACTAAATATCTCCCAGATATTCACGAAAATCAGCGCAAATCGTATGCAGCTCAACTTTGGAAACCCAAAAAACAGCCGCAGCCATTCGATTACCCGCCAGATCCCAAAAAACCGAAGACTAAATCCAACCCAGAACCGCTATCAGCCACCCCCTCGAAACATGTCCGATTTCGCAATTATTCCACGTTGTAAGGGTAAGGTTTCAGCTTCACATCGTACCGCAGCACCCCGATTTTCAAGATTTTGAATATCTCAGCCAGCTCGTCACCCATCTTTATCGGGCGATTCACATAAAGTCGTTTATCTTTAAATACCTCATGCCCATAGTAACCAACCACAGACCTCCCCGACTTTATCGTGCAAACGCAATTCACGAAACGAGTACTCCACCCCGCCACCCTTGAGAATCGCCCGTAATATAGATACAAAAAATATCCATATATTTTAAATATTGTGTGGGTCTCAATCCGCCTATCTTCGCTATGGCGTAATGAATCCCTGCGGGATTCATCGATGCCACTGCCTGCAGGGCAGGGCATTATCGGGCAGACATTGAAATCCGTATTCAATTCCTGAAATCCCTTTTCCACCAGATCTCTGCTCTTGTACACCTTTATCGTCTCAACAGGAGCCATATTACAGTGCGTGAATAACGCGAAGAAACCAAACTTCTCACGCCGGCAATCCAGATCCTTTTTGTCCACAACAAGTTCGATTACCCCATCTACCTCATTTTTAACAACCGTAATAGCTCTTTTGAGATTGTGCTTCGCTACAACCAAGTTAACCGCATCACACTTGCCATCCAGTGACCACAAATGATGCTGGCTGTGCGCAGGAGGGTGCTATGAGAACCATCATTGCTATTACGCAGATTAACGTTTTTGTGTATATGTTCATTATCACCTCACCTCATGGTTTACATAATATAACAGTAAGAACCACAAGTAACATCATGGTACATAAAGCTATTGGAAGATATTACCGGTGGGCGGGCACTCATCGTCCAGGCACGACCTGACATATCCGTACTGCCGGATGTAATCGGTCTGGCTGATGTGTCAATCGGGTTCTGATACGATTCACACCAACAGTATCCCACTGATTGCGACGACTGCAACAACAACGATCCCGACAATCGCAGCGATCGCCTTCCTGCACTCTGCCTGCTTTATCGACACGATCGCTTCAGCGTACGTTTCATCGCTTGTCTGCGATGTGATGCCGATCACCCTGGCGACCCCGAGGATTGCGGCTATCACCACGAGGACTATTCCGGCGATCGGTGAGAGCGCCGGTGGCGATGGCGATAGGGGTTCTGTGCGGAATGCTGTTACCTTTTCAGGGGTTGGTGTGGTTGTGCTGGCGGGCGTTTCTTCTCGATCTGATGTTGCCGCAGATGGTGCTGCGGGGGGTGCTGATGGGGTTGGTGATGGTGATTGTGCCGGCATCGGTGGATATAGCCCGCCCCCACTGCTACTGCTACCGCCACTCCCATCATCCGAGCCATCGGGTAGTGCAGAAGTTGCGGAAGCTATGATGAAGTCGCCATCGCTGACATCCTCGCCTGTATTGCCTGCCGCACCGCAGTACCTGCCGCATTCCTGCGGCTGCTATCAAAGATCAGGCACTGCCCCCCGCTCT
>JAGGRW010000200.1 GCA_021159385.1 Methanosarcinales archaeon | reverse complement strand
GCGGAAGGAGACTGAGACGCGGCTCTAAGCTTGTGGGGCACAACATCCGAAGAGTGGGATATCTGGAGGTGATGGGTGATGTGGTACCACACTGGCGGGATGTACGTGAATTTCGTCCCAAGACCCGTGTACTATTCAGGTACCTAAAACACTATCGTGAGACTTCACCTATACCAGCACTACTTGACCCGGGACACAGCCTGCACCAAACAGGGAATTTGACCGCGGAGGGCGCAGAGGAACGCGGAGGAGGATAAAAACTCCGCGCCCCTCTGCGAACTCTGCGGTTATTTTTCTTGCCAGAAAGCATAGAATCGCGATCGAGGGACCAATCAACATACATTGGGTAGTTACGAAACTCCTTCGCGTTCTGATCCCGCGATTTTGGAATCAGTCTCGCCTCAAAACAGTTCGACTCGTCCAAAACCGGTGCGATGACTGATGCCTCCGGCTCCATGATCGGTTAAATATGCGGGGCACAATAAAAAAAGAAAAGTTGATCCATGAGGATCAACTTGAATTCTTATGTGGCGATTCACCTGGCGCCCAGTACGTATAGTTGGTCGTCCTTTCGGTGTTGTTCACGTATGCTTCCACTGTCCAGCCAGCCGTGTAGTTGGTGTGGTTCGCAACTAGCTCGATACCGCTCTTGATCCGTTCCATCGTGATGTTGAGCCCGATCATCGTATGGCACGCCATACATGCGGTATTGTTGCTGCCTTCTGGTTCGTTTCTCGTCTGGTTATAGAACTCTCTGTGCGCAGAATTCTCATTGCTCAACTGATCCGCTGCATTCTGGTGGCAGTCAACACATAGAACGCTCAGCGCGGCATGTGGGGTCTGGTTTGTTCGCCATGTCCAGTTGTCCTTACCAGTCACGTTACCTGATGCATTGAAATGGACGAAATCGTAGTTCTCCGTTAGAGAGGTTCCATTCCTCACTCAGTTGCGTGTCGTTGATCTGGTGGCAGAAGCAGCCAGCTTCAACAGTGTATGCGTCTCTGTATGTGCTGTGGGCACCAGTATTGGCTTGCCACTCAGCAACCTCCCTCATGATATCGCTGACAGAGTATGTACTGCTCATCAGCAGTTCTCACGCTGAACCACTGGTGCTGTCCAACGAACATTGCCATCGTCTACGGGGGCACGAATAGCCCGATTGCAAGTACCGCAACCGACAGCAATATCATATTCTTTCCTTTCATTTGGTATCCCTCATAGGATCTGTTCCTGCCACACTCAACAAACATCATCTTAAACATGGTGATTGAACACAGGATGCAAATAATTGATGTCATTTTGCTACTACTTCAAAGAGAATGGTGCGTAATTGTTACGGAAAAAAAAAGACTGTAAAATCCGATGCCAGCGTTAATCCTTCTTCCCGAGCGATTTATTCATCACTTTGATTGCGCAGAGTTCCCCGCACATAGAACATGTCTCGCTCTGGCTGTTTCTCGCCTCGTGAATCGATCTTGCACGCTGGCTCTCCTTTTGCCCGCCGCATTCGCAGTCGATTGCTAACTCGAACTGGGCGTCCCAGTCGAGGTCTCTTCTGGCGACAGCCATTTTGAGGTCCATCGCGCGCGCTGAATCCCGCACACCCGGCTTCACGAGATCGATTGCGTGGGCAGCGATCCTTGTCACGATTGTGCCCTCCCTGATGTCATCAACGGTTGGGAGCGCAAGATGTTCGGCTGGCGTCACCATGCAGAGGAAATCCGCACCATTCATGCCAGCGATTGCGCCGCCGATTGCGCTTGTGATGTGGTCGTAGCCTGGAGCTATGTCGGTCACGACCGGTCCTAAGAGGTACAGGGGAGCGTTGTCGCAGAGCTCCTTTGTGACCCGCACACCGTACTCGATTGCGTCCATCGGAACATGTCCCGGACCCTCGACCATGCACTGGACGCCTGCTGCTCGCGCCCTTTTCACCAGTCTTCCGAGCGTTATCACCTCAGAGAACATCGCATAGTCATTGGCGTCAGCGATGCAACCCGGGCGCATGCCGTCGCCGAGACTGAGCGTGATATCGTACTCACGTGCGATCTCAAGCAGGTAATCAAACTCGGAGTAAAACGGATTCTCCTGCTCGTTTTGCATCATCCACGCAGTTGTGAGCGCACCCCCCCTGCTAACGATTGTAAGTATCCGCTCGCTCGCAATAAGATTGTCCACAGTCGCACTGGTTACGCCGGCGTGAATCGTCATGAAATCAACGCCGCTCTTTGCATGACTCCTGACCGCATTGAAGAGGTCATCAGAGGTCATGTCGGAAAGCGCAGTCCCCGCGGTTCTCGTGCACGCCGCGTGATAGATCGGAACCGTTCCCACAGGAACAGGAGTGGCATCAAGAATCCTCTCCAGCGTATCCATGAGGTCGCCGCCTGTTGAGAGGTCCATGACTGTGTCTGCGCCGCACTGAACCGCAATTTTCGCCTTCTCAATCTCGGAATCGATATCCGCGTAATCAGCAGACGTTCCGATGTTCGCGTTCACCCTGGTGCGCATGCATGCACCGATCGGTGTGGGAACCGCCCGCAACGAGACGTTCATCGGGATTACGACGTGTCCTTTTGCGACGAGCCGCCGCAGCGTTTCGGGATCAATTCCCGCACCCGCCGCAGCCTCAGCGGCGCGCCTGATCTCAGCAGTGATCTCGCCCTTACGCGCACGGTCAAGTAGCGTCATATCAGCCATCCAGCCATCACTCCACCGCGATCTTGACGCCCTTCTCTCCCGCGACTTCGATTAAGTTGCGAACCTCACTCTCCGGAAGCGGGATTCCAAAGTCAGATATGGCGTGGGCAGCCCCCTCCATCGCTTCTGCAGTCTCGATTAACCGTGACACCATCATCCCCTCATCGTAGACGATGTATTCGGAATCTGACGGGGCAGACGGGGCAGATGAGTCTGGTGAATCCGGTGAGTCCGGCGATACAAACCGCAGATTCGGGTACTCCTCTGCGAGTATGTACAGAAGACATGCGCGATACTCTCTTGTGATCCGCATCTCAGACCCGGACGAGACGACCCCGCTTCTCGCAAGCTCCCTGAGAACGTCCGACGCGTAGCGCTTGAGGTTATCTTTTATCGATTGCGCCTTCTCGCGACAGAGGTAATCCTTCAGCCCAAGCCGTTCAAGCGTGATCGCAATCTCGTGTGCCGGCAGAACGACCGTGTCCTCGTGCCTCCGGTACTGCGCGGCGTCAACGATCAGCCGGTACCGCCCGTCGCCCGGGTTCTCGATTGTTGCGCACCCATCCTCGCCTGTTACGTAATTCATGGTGACGCCGATCCCGCTCTCGTGGGCAAGAGTCACCTTTGCGCCTTCGACCAGACCCCCGTCTGCATCCGAGACCGCAATCGCCAACGGGTTCTCAATCGTCTTTGCGCCCTCCAGAAGGTGCAGCGTCCCTTTGTCCTCGTGGTACGACGCGTCCGGGTGGTAGTAATCGTACAGGTGCAGAAACTCACCAGGGTGCGCGACCTTCAGATCGCTCTCGGAGACGACGTTGTGAGCCACCAACTGCTTTCGTATCTGGCGCTCAACCGTCCGATGATAACTATTCAATATTTTATATGCATTATTATTTATATTCATGGCAGGAACCAGTTCGCTCACCGCAGACGCAAACGACCCGGCAACATCCTCGACAGCACCAAGATCTCCGACATCCACATCCACATCCACTCCCGCTCCCACAAGCCTGTACTCCTTCTCTGAGAAGCCGCTCTCCTTCCAGAAGTAATCGGGCGGCATGAACTCTTTTATGTGGTTTTCAGTACCGACGAGTTCAGAGTGCATCAGATCAACGATGCCCTGGCAGTGTTTCACGAACGCGTCACCGACCTCTCGGATCCGGACAAGCTTCTCGGAACTCGACGCATCGAGAACCGTTGTCTTGAATTCTGCGAACCGCTCATCATGAGTTGCGCCGATTGCAACGTCGAGGGCACTGAGTAGCGAACTTCGATACGTCCGGAAATCCTCCTCTGTCGCGGTCTTGAGTGTTGCTATGTCCTCTTCAAGCGTAGCCACTGCCTCGCCATAATCCTGCTCCTGCAACGCGCCCTCCACCCGCGCAGCGGACGTATCACCGGTGTGGTACTCTGCGAGCTTCTTTGCGTCATCCACGCACCCTCGCAGCGCATCTTCTGTCAAAACCTTCAATTGATCCAGATACTGGACAATCTCGTCGAAACCCATCTCAGGCGGCACAAGGGATGCGAGTTCGACGCGGTAGGAGTCCATGTCATATCCCGCGTCTGAGAGCGTCTCGAACTTTGCGCAGGTGTCGTCCGCACGCTTGATTGCAGCATCATGCAACCGACCGACGAAACGCTCCTCTGCCTGATCAAGGTCCTGTGCGGTGTTTCTGACCGCAAAGAGGGTGACTCCCTTGATCGTCTCCTGATCGCAGTCGATTGACTGGTTCTCCGGATCGATTGTCCCACCGACCTCCTGCAATGCGCCTTCGATTGCGTCCACCTCGCTTATGCTCTCAGGAATCGTGATCGAATGCGCCTCCTCGACGGCATGTATCCGATCCCGCAGTCGGATGAAGTTCTTGCAGACGCTGCGCAGTTCACGCTCCTTCACGCGTGCCGCAGGGTCCTCGAGCCTCCGCGCCTTAACAGATCTGATGTACCAAACAGATGCGATGACAAAGATCGCAAGAACGCCTATTATCACAAACCAGAGTGCGATGTCGGACTCGCCCTGTAGAAATAATGCAATCCCTATCCCAAATGCCACGAGGACAGCCACAACCATAATCGCGATCTTTTGTATATCCCTATTCATCGATCAGATTATCGCCGCAGGACTTAAAACCCTATCGCAGGGTGCCCATGGCATTCATGGTGCCTGCCGGTTTGCCTAATCTTCGTGATCTCCGGGAGGGCGAGGGCTACATTTATATGTGCGCAAAACAGTATGTGATGTGGGGGTTCATCGGTCCGCTACTCTGGATAGTGGTCGATGCCATCATCAATAGATGGAGGATATGGGATAGATGAAATTCGCGAACAGTCTCTACGTCGTCGCCATCACAGCAACAGGAATGGCGAATCGTATTGGAATTGGAATTGTAAAAAGCTTGACCGCGTCGCACTGGGTTGAAGCTGGAGTTGAAACCGGAGTTGGGGCCGACATCAACATCAACATCAACATCGGTGACGGTGTCGGCATCGCTGACTCGAACGGTCGTTTCGTGCAGAGTGTAGGCGCGTATATGGATGCGGGTGTAAGCATATATGGAGGTTGAATTATGTGGGGTTACTTATGGTTACTGGTCGGAATCTTTCTGACGGTGTCGTTGCTGGCGAATCTGGTCTTCTGGACGCGCGTACAGCAGTTGAGCGGCGACATGCTCGGGATGCGGTCGAGGACAGAGATCACTGGCGATGAGTTGAGCGGTCTCGTCACCCGACTGGAAGAGATCAAGAAGATTACGCTGCGGTAGGGTGAGAAGATGATCCTACCGGGAGGGACTGTAGTCTTCAGGAATCTAACGAGCACGATGGTCGAGGTCGGGGAGATTTTTGCCGAACTGGAGAAGCGGGAACTTACAGGGTACGTTGCGGCAACCGCTGACAATTTCTCGGGAACCATCTTTCTGCGAAAAGGGGCGTTCGTAGATGCGATCGAAGAGGTGGATTCCGGCACGGTCGTAATCGGGGAACCAGCGTGCGCCGACATAATAAAACGCTGCAGATCAGGAGACGTCGGTCTTGATGTGGGCGAGGTCTCAGATGCGGTATTGAATGCGCTCATCGGGTTTGTGAACAACAGGACGGTCTACGAGAACATGAGTTCTGAGTTTGTAAACATCGACAAACTGCTTTTGACGCTTGAAACGTGGAAACACACCGGGTGCATCGAGATTGTCACGAGATCGGGCACCGGAACGATTCTCTTTGAGAATGGGTTCTTCATAGATGGTACATTTAAAATGGCGAACGGCACGACCATCACCGGCATCGAGAGCCTTGAGGCGATCATAAATGCATACAGGAGAACGGCTGCAACAATCAATGTCTATCGACCCGAGAATATGGGATGCGCGGATGCGTGTGCTGATATCCCGATCATATCGATCAGTGATTTCGAGGACATGACTCAACAGCAACCCGGGTTTCACGAACTCTTGTGAGGTGGGTGAGGGTACAGGGTATAAGGGTGTGAGGGCATCAGCAGGGCGATCCGAACAGCCTGCCCAAACCCAAAGCCTACTCCTCGATTACGAACGCGCCGACGTAGTCGCAGTCCTTGCACTGGTACTGGCAGCCGGCTTTCAAGCCCAGCCAGTACGCCACGTTCTTTGAGCCGCATTGCGGGCAGATGAGAACCGTCCGCGCAGGGCTCTTCTTCGATTCGGCAAGGATTGCCGCATCCAGTTCCTTGAAGTCTTCCTGTGTGTCGTCCATAGTCATCCGGGTTTCCTTCAATCAGGGAGGAACGTTCCCAGTTCGTCGTAAAAGTCCATCAAAAATCCGGTCAGGGGATTTGCGTCGTTCAGCGTGAACGTGCGAATCTGTTTTCCAACCTTTTTTTCCGTTATGATCTCGATTGCGAGCAGCGGCTCGATCACCCGCGAAACACTCGAATGCGAGAGTCCGGTCTCCTCCGCGATTCCGGAAAGGTATGTGAATGTGCCCCTGTTCTTCATCAGATTCTCAAGAACGATCATCTGCGCCGTCCTTCCGAATACCTTTTCAAGCGCGCTCATACGTTAATTTATGAGTCCATTGGTTATAAAACTATCCGGTTTTAAAGTTGATGTGATCATCTTGTGGCGGATCTTTTGATCAATCGGCAGTCTCGCGACAAACGACAGCATTCGTGATTTTATCTCGAATGGTACGAATATGTGAATTTCAGGTATCCACTCCAAAAAGTATGGTAAAACTTAATCTCCAGTCTTTCTGAAAATATACGGAAAAACCTTAATCCGTGTTCATCTGTGTTCATCTGTGCTCATCTGTGGCTAAAAGTCATATCAGCCAATATCAGCCACTGTCTGCGCCAGCAGCGGCGCAGCCATTTACACTGATTACACAGATTTAAGGCAATATCTGCGTAAATTTGTGAAATCCGTATGAATCACTCAAGACCGCTCAAATAGGCAGACCAAGCCACCCGAAGACTCCGATCATCTTCAGCCCCACAAAGATCAGCGCAACGATGAAGAGATACTTCAGTTTCTTTGCAGGCAGCAGGTGGGCAATTCTCACGCCAACCTGCGCCATCGGGACGCTCGTTACAACGAGCGCCAGCCCCGCACCAAGATTTGCATAACCGATCGAATACGCAGGCAGACCCGCAACACCGAGTCCGTTTGCGATATAGCCGAAAACCCCGCCAGCGCTCGTAAAGATCATAAGAGCCGTTGACGTTCCGACCGCCCGGTGCATATCGAATCTGAGAACGGTAACCATCACAGGAATCATCAGTATCCCGCCGCCGATTCCGCTGACGCCGGCAATGATTCCGAGCGGAAAACCCAGTGCCGCCCAGAGAAGTGGGCGACCGTTCATGCCATCGTCGATCTTCGGCGGCTTTGCTGTCAGCATTCGTACGCCGCCTGCAAGGAGCGCGGTTCCGAAGATGACCTTCAAAACATCGCCAGGGAGATGCGTTGCTATCGTTGCGCCGATCATAGCTCCGATCGCACCAGTGATGCCGAGAACTATTCCAGCCCGCCAGAAGACCGCGCCCATTCTGCTGTGCCCAAGTGAGCTGCTCACCGACGTCGCCAGCACGACTACGAGGTTTGTCCCGAACGCAAGCTTGATCGCAACATCCGAGGAGACTCCCATCGCCGTGTATACCCAGTACTGCACCGGAACCATGATGAAGCATCCGCCGATGCCGAGAAGCCCGCTCACAATTCCTACAAAAACGCCGGTTACCGCGAGCGCGATTATCGCTGTTGTGATGTCAAATAGCATTTCAACAATATTTGAAACACCTCCACTTAAACGTTGGGTGTTCCAACGAGTGCCACAATCCTGGAATCGGAATCAGACCCGGACTCAGACTGCGATTTACGTCCTCACTCCCCTTCTCGCTTCAAAACCCGGACATGATCACCGCGAACAGTTACAGGTATCGGCACGACCGCCTCGAACAGCTCAACCGTTATCTCCTCGCGCCCCTCATCGACCCGCTTCACCCTCGCTTTCTCGCCCTTAAACGGTCCTGAAATCAGTTCCACGACGCTATCGACCGATATGCCAGTCACAGTCGGCTTCGGTGTCAGGAAGTGCTCTACCTCCCCCATCACGGACTCGCCAGCAACAAGCGATCTGGCATGGGGCACCATCTGCACCGCCTGATTCAGTTCGTCGCGGTCGCCAGCCTCGACCAGCAGGTAGCCGCGCAGTTCATCGGGCGCAAGGATCGCACGTATATCGAACCGCTCCTTCCGCGCGACATGCGCAAGAATATTTGCAACCGAACGTTCCTGATTCGCAGTGGTCTTCACAACAAAAATCGCTTCTTCGCTCATAGATGCACTTCCTTGAGTGTTTCGTAGATTGCGCCCGCAGGCGTCAGTGTACTCTTCTTCAGTTTGATCGTGGTAACATCCATCGTTCCGATCGGAACATCCGACAGACGTTTGATTGCGGATTCAATCTGCATTTTCTGCTCCTTTGTTACGCGTTTCACCCGTGCGATCGTTGCGTGTGGAGTGAACGCACGCTTCTCGCTTTTGAACCCGAGCGGCAACAGTCGCTGTTCTACATCTGCGTGCAAGCTATTAAAAGCATCTTTCGGATGTGCGCCGATGTATATCACACGGGCGTAACTCGGTTTCGGGAACGCGCCGACGGCGTGAACCTTCGCAGCGAATGGTCTGCAACTGATGCCGGAAAGTGCATCTTTGATCTCGTGCGCGCTCTTTTCCGACACGTCGCCAAGAAACTTCATCGTAATGTGAACCTGCTTCGGGTCCACGAGCTTCGTGTTTCCTTTAAATTCCTGCTGGATCTCCGCAATCGTGTCCCTGAACGAATCCGGCAGATCAACAGCAATGAACGTCCGTATTATGGTACCACCTCATACCGAATGAACGGTACTTCTTACCTCAAGGTAGATAAAGATGGATGGTCTTGGCGGGATGTGGGTATGTCCGAAGACCGAAACTTTTCATTGGTTTCCGGAAACTCCGGATTGTCTCGGGTAAGCATAACTTGTATTTGGGCTGGATAGCAAAACCCGGGTTATTTCTGTTCCTTGCAGGCGCCCTTCTCCAGTGTTGGGCGGGGTACCTCACCTTATGAGTGAGAACGCCTCGCAATTCATTGCGAGTGGTGGCGCAGACGGGGTTTTGGAAGAATATCATGAGTTAAGCCGGGGGTGGGGGACCCGCGTGGTCGAAAAGGTCTTTTGGCGTGGAACCTGATACACAAGGCATAGATTCATCTCATGTCAGATGCAGACAAAACACCGCTTCAGTTCTTTGGTGCCACCTCATGACAAAACACAAAAACGAGCCAAAACAGAGCATTTACTTTGATACAAACGTTATTATCGGTTATTTCAAGAAAGGGGACGAGAGGAAACATTCAAAAGGCGTCATAGAGAATGCTGTAACCATGATAAAGAATCCGGATATAATGGTTAAGATTCCGCTTATTAGTCTTGGGGAGTGCATGAATTGGTTATTCAACTCTAATAATGGTGGAATTGTTGAGAATCTTCAGACGCTCATTGAAGTTAAACTGAATGCGAACACACCCCCTCCAGACGAAGAAAGTTACAAGATAGCCTTTGAACTGATGAGGGCTGATAACCACATAAAACCAACAGATACGTTGATAGTTGCACAAGCTCTTGCAGATCCCACATCCGAATGGCTCATAACAACTGATCGGAAATTACTGGAAAATAAAATAATCTTTAGTAGAATATATGATGATGCAAAGAGTAACTTAAAAATATCAGACAGATTCACCAAACGCGGTGCTGGAAAAAACCGTTAGATGGCGTTTGCTTTTCTTAACTTTGAAATAACCTCTTCAACCTCACTTTCGGAAGCAAAAGGCTTGCTGTTTCTCACAAGTTTGATTATCATCTCATCCCCCATATCTCTATACCTTTCAGAGATCATCACAATTGTTGAGGCGAGTTCAAGCCACCATTCACTCTTCTTTTTAATGAGTTTAATGAATCCCTCATCCAGGGTTATTTTTTCAGGTTCGATTGCCGACTCCCCCAATGCATAATAATCATCAGCAAGTTGTGGCGAGTACGGACCGTGGATATATAAATTATATGAATATCTCAGATTGAAACCATATTTTCTGGCTAAAAATATGTATTTCTGGAGTTTGAGTCTGTTATTGAATATGTTGACTTTAAACTTGAAAATATTACAATCTTCCAGATATTTGACGAAACTTTTCAGTTCTTTTATCCTTTCGGTTTTTTTCAAGTTCATCCCTCCTGTGCCGTCGTTATGATGTTGCGCTATAAAATATAAAACTTAACGTCCCAAACTTTGGGGTGATTGCACCTTATATGCGTTCGGTTAAGCAATAAAATCCCTCCAACCACCGAGCCTGATGCGCAACACTACTCGATCTTCATGCCCTCGTCCACGTCCTTGCGACGGTCTGAAACTTGGACATCGGGATTCTGGTGTCTGGCGATTCCGCGCGTCTTCTTGATCTTGATCTCGGTCGGAAGGTGGTTTTTATGGCATGGAACCTGGAGTACACAGCATCTCCGAATTATTGAAAAGCGTTAGCGGTGTACACGGTATACAATATTCGGGTCGCTTCCACGGTCTGGCTATCCCAACTATGCGATCAGTTCCAGCAACCGTTCATGAACCGGCCCGTTGGAGACAACCATATCCACCCGCGACGTGATCGAGAGTTCGCCACGAAGCTGCGCACCCACAGTGTCTGTGACCTTCCCGCCAGCCTCCTCCACGATGAACTTTCCGGCAGCGATATCAACCACCCGGAGATACCTGCGAAAGTCAACAAACGCATCAAGGACTCCGCTTGCGACATAACAGAGCTCAAGCGACGCGCTCCCGAGAACCCTGATCCTCCGCACGGTTCTTCCGAGATCAGCCACCTTCGTTGAGTCCGTCCGATAGGCATAAGCAGTGACGCTCAACTTCTGCAAATCGTCATTCGTTGAGACCTTGATGCGCTTTCCGTTGAGGTACGCGCCTTTTCCTGCCTCTGCGTGATAGGCGTCGCCTGAATGGAGGTTCTGCACGAATCCGAATGAGATGTCAGAGAGATCGCGTTCCCCTACTGCTATTGAGACTGAATAGAACGGAATTCCGGAAATTACGTTGAACGTCCCATCGAGCGGGTCGAGAACGAGCGTGAAGTCAATGTCGCCACCTGCAACGTCAGTTTTCTCTCCATGAATCAGTTTCTCGCCGCATTCCTCGCTCACAAGTAGTATCTTCCGCCCATCGTCCCGCAGGACATTGAGCGCGGCGTTTTCTGCCACCTCGTCGATCATCTTCGTGGGCGTGCCGTCTGCGCCGGTGTAGAGCACTTTTCCGGACTCCGGTGTGCCGATTATGGGCGCGATCGCATCAGTGATTGCGGCGGAGATCTTGTTTCCGAGTGTCAGGAGGTCGTCCATATTCAAACGATGGCTGCGCGGTGTAATAGTGTTTCCGATGGCGTGGAGCGGCTCCACACCAAGCACATACCAACCCAACCACACCAGCCACACACCAGCCACACACCAGCCACACACCAGTCTCGCACCAACACCGCCAACCACTCCAGCCCCATACAGCACAAATCATTATAAACCACGAAGACCATTGGTATCCGGGTGATACCATGGAAGGATATTTAATACCTATAGTTTTAATAGCGCTTCTCGTTCTCGGAAGCGCAGTAAAGATCGTTCAGGAGTACGAGCGCGGCGTGATCTTCCGGCTCGGCAGACTGGTCGGCGCACGTGGTCCGGGGCTCTTCTTCATAATCCCGCTACTCGAGACGATGCAGAAGGTCGATCTGAGGACGATCGTGCTTGATATCCCGCCGCAGGAGGTCATAACCAAGGATAATGTAACAGCGAGTGTGAACGCTGTCGTCTATTACCGGGTGATGGATCCGAGCAAGGCGGTTGTACAGGTCGAGCATTATTCGGCTGCAACCGCGCAGATGGCGCTGACAACGCTCCGCGGCGTCGTCGGGCAGGTCGAACTGGACGAGGTTCTCTCCGAGCGGGATAAGATCAACAAGAGGCTCCAGGAGATCATCGACGAAGCCACCGATCCATGGGGGATCAAGGTTTCAGCTGTCGAGATAAAAGACGTCGAACTCCCTGAGGCGATGCAGCGCGCAATGGCGTCGCAGGCAGAGGCGGAAAGGAACCGGAGAGCACGGGTTATAAACGCTGAGGGCGAGTTGCAGGCATCAATCAAACTGGCAGATGCTGCGAAGGTGTTAAACGAGCAGAACGGCGCTCTATACATCCGGACGCTCCAGACGATCAAGGATGCGACCGAGGAGAAGGCGACGACCGTTGTGATTCCGCTCCCGGTAGAGATGCTGAGCACGCTTGGAATGGGCAAAGGGAAAGACTGAAAAACGAGTGGTGCCCTAAATTTCATGACATCTGAATAGCCGCAGATGCGACAAAGATGCCAGAGTTAACAAATCTGCGTTCATCTGCGGTTGATTGTATTTTTCATTTTGTGCGAAAAGGTCCCACTGCCAGAGGATGAACACTGGCTCTCCGATACCACTTCACTACAGCGCTACCGCCACCCCATCTCACGCAGCCGCTCCAGACTCTCGCTCCCCTCCGCAAGACTCCTCGCTTCGATTACGAACCTGCACCCGCGGTGCCGCTTGCGTAACTCACTAATCACAGGATCCCACGCAATCGTGCCAGCTCCGATCGGCAGATGCTCATCCCTCCTCCCTTTGTTGTCATGCACATGCACATGCACGATCTCTTTCATCAGTAGAAACTCGGAGAGCGTGCCGGTCGTGTGCGCATGTCCAAGATCAAGCGTCATGCCGAGATTCTCACGATCTGCGAGTTCTATCATGCCAGCCATCTCCCCGGGTTCCCTTCCGAAGACGAGCTCCATCCGTGGCATGTTCTCAACAGCGATCTTGACCCCGAAATCGCTAGCGAAGTCGCACAACTGCTGCAACCCGGTGATGTTCTGCTGCCACGCAAGATCGGGCATCTGCGCCCCGATAGGCGAGAGGTAGCCCGGATGCACAACCATCAGGTCCGCGAACTCGGAAGCAATCCGGATGCAGGACTTATGCTGCCGCATGACCTCCTCCCAGATCGGCTGGTTCATGCTGGCGAGATTGAGATCTGAAAACGGCAGGTGGATCGTTATCGCAAGGTCTGTCGTATGACAGACCTCGCGCATTTTTCCGATGTTCCGGTCGTCTACGACCTGCTTTCCTTCCTGCACGACCTCCCAGCCGCCGAAGCCGATGTCCTCGAGTCTGTGAGCCCACGCAAACGGGTCATCCGTTACGCAGAGTGACGAGAAGCTAACGTCTCGCAGGGACAGGGAGGGCAGTGACCGGGACTGCGTCATTTCTCGTCGTCCACGACCTCGTAATCGGCATCGACTACAGTATCTCCGCCTTCGCCGCCAGCTGCGCCCTCTGCACCTTCCGCTCCTGTCGCCTGGCCTGCGCCATGGCTTGCTGCCTGATCTGCCGCGCCTTTCTCGTACATGGCGGATGCGATTGGGTAGATCGCCTCTGTCAGCGCCTCTGTCTTCTTTTTTATCTCCTGCGTGTCAGCGCCCTCGCCCTCACCTTCGCCACCAGCACCACTCTCAAGCGTTTTCTTCAACTCTTCTATCGCGTTCTCGACAGTTTCTCGCTGATCCTGAGTTACAAGGTCGCCGCCTTCCTTGAGCGTCTTTTCAGCGGAGGTTACGAGCGCTTCAGCGGAATTCCTCGTCTCAACAGCCTCTTTTCGCTTCTTATCCTCTTCAGCATGATCCTCAGCATCCCTGATCATCTGCTTGATCTCCTCTTCGGACAATCCGCCAGGCTTCTTGATTGTGATCGACTGCTCCTTTCCGGTACCGAGATCCTTTGCATTCACGTTCAGGATGCCGTTCGCATCGATATCGAATGTCACCTCTATCTGCGGTATTCCCCTCGGAGCAAGCGGGATGCCGTCGAGCATGAACCTGCCGAGCGTCTTGTTTGCGGATGCAATGCCGCGTTCCCCTTGCAGGATGTGAATCTCGACAGATGGCTGGTTGTCCGCTGCCGTTGAGAATATCTGACTCTTCTTCGTCGGAATCGTTGTGTTTCGTTCGATCAGTGGCGTCGCAACCCCGCCGAGCGTCTCGATTCCGAGCGCAAGCGGCGTCACATCCAGAAGCAGCACGTCTTTCACATCGCCTGAGAGCACCCCGCCCTGGATCGCCGCGCCCATAGCGACAGCCTCGTCGGGATTGATGTTCTTGTATGGCTTCTTTCCGGTGATCCGCTCGACTACGTCGATTATCGATGGCGTCCTGGTTGAGCCGCCAACGAGGAGTACGCGGTCGATCGCACCTTTTGAGAGTCCCGCGCTCTTGAGCGCATCCTCCATCGGCGCTATCGTCCGATTCACAAGGTCTGCGGTCAGTTCATCAAATGTCGCACGAGTGAGCGTAATCTCGAGATGCTTTGGCTGCCCGTCGGGACCAACCGTTATGAATGGCAAGCTGATCGTTGACGTGACAACGCCTGAAAGCTCGATCTTCGCCTTCTCGGCAGCATCGGTGAGCCGCTGCATCACTGACTTGTCCGGGGATAGATCGATTCCTTCCTGTTTCTTGAATTCGGAGACGATGTAATCCACAATTTTCTGATCGAAGTCGTCCCCGCCGAGATGAGTGTCTCCGGACGTGGATTTCACCTCGAACGTTCCGATACTCGGGTCAAGCTCAAGTATCGAGACATCGAACGTGCCACCACCGAGATCGTAGACCATGATGGTCTGCTCGCCCTCGTCCTTGTCGAGTCCATAAGCGAACGCAGCCGCAGTCGGCTCGTTTATGATCCGCTTCACATCGAACCCGGCTATTGCCCCGGCGTCCTTTGTCGCCTGCCGCTGGGAGTCATCGAAGTACGCGGGCACCGTTATCACGGCATCTGTTATCGTCTCTCCCAGATACGCCTCCGCATCGGCTTTCATCTTCTGCAGGATCATGGCAGAGATCTCCTGCGGCGAATACTTCTTGCCATCGATGTCTACGGAGTAGTCCTTCTCGCCTATGTGCCGTTTGATTGAAGAGACTGTCCGTTCCGGATTTAATATCGCCTGTCTCTTTGCAATCTGCCCTGCCAGCCGCTCTCCGGTCTTCGAGAATCCGACGACAGAAGGAGTTGTTCTTCCACCCTCGGCGTTCGGTATGATGGTGGGCTCGCCCGCTTCCATCACAGCCATGCAGGAGTTCGTGGTTCCAAGATCAATTCCCAGGATTTTTGCCATATTGTTATGCACCTCTTGTGATGTTGATTCTTGTGATTTGGTATTAAGTCTTTTGTGGGGGTTGCGGGGGACTCCTCCGCGGCGTAAAATTATTGGGTTTCCCGGGAAATGGGTCTGTTTCTGGCAATTTTTATGCCTCCGGCGCTGCTGCGCAACGCTTCCGCATCACTGTCGATCCGAAAAGCGGCTTTCGGAACTATTGCTACCGACACTGTTTTTGAAACTTTTACGTACCGGGTCTTGCACCCGACCCCGAAACCCTTTTATACCTTGATGTTAACTATATCTAACATGGAGTTAGAAATAA
Organism: Methanosarcinales archaeon; assembly: GCA_021159385.1. Classification (GTDB taxonomy): domain Archaea; phylum Halobacteriota; class Methanosarcinia; order Methanosarcinales; family Methanogasteraceae; genus Methanogaster_C. Next base: position 23,957 of record JAGGRW010000200.1, on the reverse strand, counting down.
GTAACTTCAACAACAGAGACAGCATAAGAAGGTGAAAACAGGTGAAGAAACAGACGAAACAAATGGAGAGACGGACGAAACAGATCGCAGCAGTCGCAATCGTCCTTGCAGCCGTCCTGTTCACAGGATGCGTCGATCAGATGTCTGAAATGTCCGCAGACCAGATCGCTGCCAGGATGGAAGCGAAGCAGGAGAGCATAAAGGACTTTTCAGCCACGATGGTCATGACATCGTCGTATGGCGGGGAAACCGAAACCACGCATGCAACGATCATGACCAAAATGCCGGATAAAACCCGCTCCGAATTCATCGAGCCAGCCGAATTTGCAGGCACGGTGATGATCAGGAATGGCAGCACGATGTGGATGTACGACCCTGCAAAGAATCAGGTGACGAAGACGGAACTCCCTGATATGGGGGATGAACCGTTTGAGATGGATTACACCAGCATCGTAAAGGATCTCATGGATGAGAACGACATATCATACAAGGGCACCGAGAATGTCGGCGGGCGGAGCACTTATGTGATCGAGGCAACGCCCAAGGATGAATCTAAGCGTAAATTCATCGCTAAGACACGCGTATGGGTCGATCGTGAAAACTGGATGCTGCTCGGGACGGAGATGTACGATGCGGACGGCAATCCAATGGTGAAGGTTGAATACCGGGATATAACGTTTAACACCGGCATCCCTGACAGCGAGTTCATATTCGAGGCACCGGTTGGTGCTGAGGTCGTGGAGGAATCGTTTGAGGATAGGATGCCTGAGAAGATGACGCTTGAGGAAGCGAGGGCGAACCTCACATTCGATCTGAGAACCCCGTCATATCTGCCGGAAGGATACGAATTAGACGACCATGCAATGGTGACTGGTGGCGAGCGGGAGGTCGTATCGCTGAAATATACGAACGGAGATGAGCGATTGTATCTCTCAGAGTGGATCAGTGACGATACGGAACAGTCCGGACCGCGAATGGGCGAACCCGAGATTGTGAGCATCAATGGCACTGACGGAGAGTTTACGTCCATGTTCGGTATGAACACGCTTCAGTGGAGCGCAGATGGCATCGATTATTCGCTGTCTGGTGGGCTTGAGAAGGACGAGCTGGTGAACGTAGCGGAGTCGATGACATGACTCCGTATTTTTTTATTTTGTGCGGGAAGGGGTGATACCGGATGAATATAAGAACAGATACGAAGATTAAACTGTCTATGGGGGTAAGTATAAGCGTGATCGCGGTGGGTGTAGCTATACTGGCTTTTTGGACGCCTTCCAGAGCCCAGTTCTTCTTTAGTATGGGTTTGATCGTTGCCGGGATGCTTATATTTACTATATTGTTACACGCCACAACGAAACCGGAAACAGAACTCGTAGCGGACGAACGGATTGCAAGAATCAATGAGAGGGCGGGCAACTCCGCATACTGGATGGTTCTGATATCCATGACTATTCTATTCGGGTCGGATCGGGCATGGTCGATTGGAATCGAAATCGCGGATATGTACTATGCGGCGATGTTTGTCGGGATAATTTCGCGGAACATACTCAGGTGGTACTACAACAGAAAAGGGGATGTGATTCAGTGAAAATTAGAAACCACAAGGATGCATTCGTTATAGGGGGCTTACTGGCAGGAACCGTGATGGTTTTGGGGGGCATAATCAATTGTCTTCATAGTTATGATTTTAAGCACTGTTCTCTTATCTGGGTCGGACTGATCATGCTTGGTTCAGCATTGTACGCCATGCGAAGACCGGAAACAGAAGTCCTGCCTGATGAAAGGACAGAGAAAAATGATCAGAGGGCGGGATATGCCGCATTCTGGATAATTGTAATGTCTGGCGGACTGCTGTTACTGGCAGATGAAAGAGGGTTATACAATCTTGAAATTAGAGGTACGCTCTCGGCGACTCTTCTTATCGGTGTGTTTTCGTTTGTTATACTTGGATGGTATTACAACAGGGTAGAGGGTAAATAAAATGAAAATAAGAACCGATAAAAAGATTTTACTCACTTCAGGAATTGGTCTGGGGTCGGTTCTGTTGGGTGTGGTTATGTTGATATTTCAAGCACAATCTAAAGCCCTATTTTTCATAGGACTTGGTTTAACTTTTACTGGGCTATTTATGTTTGTCATGACGTCACACGCCGCGACAAAACCAAAAACAGAACTTATAGTAGATGAAAGGGTTACGAGAATCAATGAAAAAGCAGGTTATACTGCAGGCTGGCTGGTTTTGTTAGCTGTAATGATTCTGTTTTGGGCAGATAAAATCTGGTCATTAGACCTCGAACTTGAGGATATGTACTGGACAACCCTGTTAGTAGGAATATATTCCTGGTTTATATTCAGATGGTACTACAACAGGAGAGGGGATGTAGTATGAAAATAAGAAAAGATAAAGATATCCTGCGTTTCTCAGGCATTGCTGTTCTATTAATCCTCGCCGGTATCCTCATAATGAGTTTTCTTTCCGGTCCTACCTATTTCGGGATCGGTTCGGTCCTGATCATCGCGGGGATTATTGCGATCATCATAGCCATCATCACAGCAGCAAGAAAAGAAGATCTGATACAGGACGAAAGGTCTGTGAGAGTCAATGAAAAGGCAGGTTATCACGCGTTCTGGATTCTCCTTGGGACCGGGGCTCTTGTTCAATCAATAGCTATGTTCTGGAGATTAGATCTTAGCTATAAGAGCGTTTCACCTGATATTTTCTTTGTTGGAATGCTTTCGTTTGTTATACTCAGATGGTATTATAATCGAAGGGAGGATATCGTGTGAAAACCAGAATCGAGGAACTGTGGGCGCGATACAGCCTGACTCAGGAGGAACTTGAGACGGACGAGCTGATAAGAGTAGCGGAGTCGTTGGGTGACTTCGTGTTTTAATTTGAGAACGCGGGCGATGTAAATGAAAATAAGAACAAATAAAAGGATTTTATTTGCTTTAGGCATTGGTATTGGATTGATTCTATTGGGGATGCTTGCGATTCAATTCCCGACAGGGTATAGAGCTACGTTTTATGCTGGATTATATTTAATTATTATTGGGTTGATCACATCGCTTTCAGCGTTGTATGCTGCGACAACATCAAAACCAAAAACAGAACTTGTAGCGGATGAAAGGGTCACGAGAATCAATGAAAAGGCGGGCAATTCTGCATTTGGGATGGTTTCGTCATTTGTATTAACCGTGATCATGGTGGATATAATCTGGTCAGTAAACCTCGAACTTAGGGACCTATGCATCTTTATCATGGGAGTAGGGATATACTCACGATTTATATTTAAATGGTATTACAACCGGAGGGGTGAGATCGTATGAAATTCAGAAAAGATAAAGATATTTTACGACTTTTAAGAGTCGGTCTGGTGGTGGTTTTATTGGGTGTGGTGTTGATGTTTCAAGCACCCTCTAAAACCACATTTTTCATAGGATTTGGTTTAATTTTTGCCGGACTATTTATATTTACCAGGGCGGTATACACCGCGACAAAACCAAAAACAGAGCTTATAGCAGATGAACGGATTACAAGAATCACTGAAAAAGCAGGATATAATGCTGGCTGGATGGTCGTGTTATCTGTAATAATTCTATTTTGGGCAGACAAAATTTGGTCGCTCGGCATTGAACTTGAAGATATGTATTGGACAACCCTGCTTGTCGGAGCATATTCATTCCTTATACTCAAATGGTACTACAACCGCAGAGGTGAGATCGTATGAAAACCATAGATCCTGAAAAACGTAAACAATCAACAAGTGTAAAAACAGCTTTGAAAGCGATAGGTCTCTTTGGATTTCTGCTATTCAGCGGTATCCTGGGTTTTATTTACTTCTATCTAAAGGGAGACGTCGAATTGGACCAGATAAGCTGGACCCACATACTCTTTTTGATAGCAGTCATACTTTTCATGGCGGTTCCGCCGGTTCGGGACAAACTCTATCAACTGAGTGTGGTGGATAATGCATATAACCGATTCTGGTATAGCCACCCCATACTTGCCATAGCGTTAGCCGCCATCGCAGGGCTGCTTATAGGATTTTTGCTCGGACTGTTGGGAATCTGGGAGAAGTGATAATATGCAGGAAGGCGATTTCCGGATCTGGTATCTGTATTTCGTGGTGATCGTGGTGCTCTATGAAACGGTCCGCAGGCTGCGGCGGGGGTATAAGCACGTAGACGAGATCGAGTTTGACGAGCGGACCGACAGGATTACGAGGCAATCGTTGAGCAGGTCATGGGTTCTTACATTTGTGACTGTTGGGACTCTGGCGTTTGTGTGCATATTCAGACCGGAACTGTTGACTGCCCGTCTGGTTATCGCCGCTGTTTCCGGAGTGATGATCGGGAGTTTTCTGGTTGCGCATTTTTACTACAGCAGGAAGGGGGACGTGGTTTGATGAAATTCAGAAAAGATAGAGATATCTTGCGGTTATCAAGCGGCGCTCTTCTCCTGATCATCGCCTGCGGCATCATGCTGGGTTTTACCCCAGATTACTCATATTTCGGAATTGGTTTTGCCCTGCTCCTTATGGGGATCGTCGCAATCGTCGCAATCGTCGTTGCAGCAATAACACCAGAAGAGTACCTGATACAGGACGAACGGTCGGCGAAGGTCGAGGAGAAGGCGGGTTATCATGCGTTCTGCAGCCTTCTTCTTATGATGGCTCTTCTTCAAGCAATAGGTTGTATCTGGGGACTAAACTTCAATTTTAAGGATGTTGTGCCCGATCTCTTCATTGTCGGGATCTGGTCGTGGATCATGCTCAGGTGGTACTACAACCGGAGGGGCGACGCCCGGTGAATACCAGAATCAAGGAACTGCGGGCACGATACAACCTGACGCAGGAGGAGCTTGCAAAGAAGGTCGGGGTGAGAAGGGAGACGATTGTGTTTCTCGAGAAGGGGAAGTACAATCCGTCGCTCAAGCTGGCTCACGATGTCGCAAAGGTTCTGGAGACGACGATTGAGGAGCTGTTTATTTTCGATGATGATTGACGCATCCACTTCATGTAAAACGTACATTACAATTTATAACGACAGGGAGACATTACAAAATGTCTGATAACACAAAGAACAAGAGACTATTTACGATCTGGCAAACAGCAGCGGCTGTAATCGCGGGTGCGCAGGTGGAAAAAACGGATGAAACAGATGAGCCGGTTCTGGATGTTCTACACCTGACAAAGAGCTTCGGCACGAAGACGATCCTTGATGATCTCAGTTTTCATATCGAAAGCGGGGAGATATTCGGATTACTCGGACCGAACGGAGCGGGAAAGACCACGATGATACGAATAATCCTTGACATCATCAAATCCGATCATGGGTCTGTTAAAATGTTTGGAAAAGCGTTTGATGAGGCTTTTAAGGAGAGGATTGGTTATCTTCCGGAGGAGAGGGGGCTTTACCAGAAAATAACGGTTTTTGAATGCCTGAAGTACTTTGCAAACCTCAAAAACGTCAAAAAACCCGATGACCGGATCGATTTCTGGCTGGAGAAGGTCGACCTCATCGATCACAAAAAGAGGCGGGTGAGTGACCTGAGCAAGGGGATGCAACAGAAGATCCAGCTCGCTTCCGCGTTCATTCATGACCCGGACATCCTGATTCTGGATGAGCCCTTCTCCGGACTCGATCCGGTCAATACGAAGATTGTGAAGGACATCATGCTCGATCTGAAGCGCGATGGGAAGACGATCATACTGAGCACGCACCAGATGGATCAGGCAGAGCGGATGTGCGACCGGATTCTGATGATCAACCATGGCAAGAAAGTGCTCTACGGCACACTCGATCAGATAAAAGCCGATTACAGGGAATCACCGGTCATGGTTGTGGAGTACGAGGGAGACCTGAAACCGATCGACGGCGTAACAGGGATGGAAGATTATGGAAGATACGCTGAACTGGACATAGGGGTAGGAACTGACCCGCAGGATGTTCTCAAGAATCTGATGGAATCCGTAAAACTGAGAAGATTTGAGATGAAATCGCCGTCGTTGAACGAGATCTTTATCGAGGTGGTTAGCGTTGCGTAAAACACTCGTCGTCGCAAAGCACGAGTTTCTGGCGACTGTTAAGACGAAGGGCTTCATCCTGACTCTGATCCTGCCGCTCGTAATCCTCCTGCCGGTGATGTTCACGTCAGGCTACGTCATGCAGATAGCCACCGATTCCCCGCGAAACATCGGTTTTGTGGACGAGACCGGGATCATGCAGCCGGATGGAATCTTCACCCGGTTTGAAGATATCGGGGATGCAGAGCATGCGCTCTTGAATGACGAGATAAACTCATTTATCACAATCCCCCCGGATTATCTTGAAACCGGAAGAGTTGTCCTGTATAGCACAGGCGGATTCTTCAGTTCAGCCCCGACCGGTTTGATTGAGGCGTTCATAATCGACAACCTTCTGCGCGACTTGGATGTGGACGAACCACTGGGTGACCGGATCAGACGCCCGGCAGATATGGAGCGGATCACCTTAAACGAAGAGGGAGAGGTTGAAGAAAAGCAGGAGGTCCGGTTTTTGATACCTTATGCGGTCGCAATTCTGATGATGCTCTCGATAATGACAACCTCGGGGTATCTGATGCAGGGAATCGTTGCGGAAAAGGAGAATAAGACGGTCGAGATCCTGCTTTCCTCACTTTCTCCTGAAGAACTTCTCACAGGGAAGCTTATTGGGTTTGGCTCTGCCGGACTCCTGCAAATCTGTGTCTGGATCTGTTCGGGGACGCTAATGATCTCGTTAACATCGTTAGCAGCAGTATTTCAGGAGATTCAGATCTCCCAGATAATGATTCTTGCAATCCCATATTTTATCCTGGGTTATCTCCTCTTCGCAGGATCGATGGCATGTGTTGCGGCGCCAGCAAGCACCATGAAAGACGCGCAGCAGGGCGCGATGGTATTCACGATGATGGGGATTTTGCCAATAATGTTGCTCGGTGTAATCATCGCCGCACCGGATTCGACCGTCGCAAGGGTTCTGACATACATACCCTACACGGCACCCGCAACAACACTGATGCGAATCACGCTAACAGGTATTTCGGTCTATGAGATCGCAGCAAGCCTCCTGATACTCACAATCTCGGTCCTCGTGGTGATCAAACTCTCGGCAAGAATATTCAGGAACGCGATTCTGATGTCGGGGAAGAAGATCCGGATAAGGGACATTCCGGGGTATCTGAAGGGATGACAGAACTGACTCTCAAGTTCCATCGTCAGCGCAACAAAGATCCTGCCGATCATGGTGTCTGCGGTCGAAGAGCATCTGCAGGAACGTGCAGACGATGATATCGTTGATACTCACCTGTTCACCGGGGTTGGTAGAAAGCTTTATGTACTAAATGTAACTAATACTTTACATAAGGACATGGAGGCAATACAAAATGTCTGATAACACAAACAATGAGAAGATGTTTACGATCTGGCGTGTGGCAGCACACGTCATCGCAGTCGCCAGCGTGCTCGCAGGAGTGCTCACATCAAATGCAATCATCGGAGCGATCGGTGTTGGCATCGGGATAATCATACTGATCAGCGCGAGACAGAGGTACAGAGTCATAACACACGACGAACGGACACTGGAGATTAGCAGAAGGGCAGCGAGTGCCGCATTCAGCGTATTTGTGATCGGGCTGCTGGCACTCTACATGTTGAACCGCTTTGTTCATCCATTCATCGGGGCGATGAGTGGAGAGGCAGCCGGTGATTGGCTCGGGGCTCTGGCAATTTTGATGCTGTACTGCTATCTTGGGTTCTATGCATGCTATAGATGGAGGATGTAGATTCCGATGAAGAACAGGCTCAAGGTCTTTCGGGCGATGCACGACCTGACACAGGAGGATCTGGCAGAGAAACTTGGGGTCACCCGCCAGACCATCAATGCAATCGAGAAGCAGCGGTACAACCCATCGCTTGAGCTTGCATTCAAACTCGCGGACTTCTTTGGCGTGACGATCGAGGAGCTGTTCATCCACTATGAGCATTCACAGAACCAGAATCAATCAGACATCGAGGAATCGTAACTATGAACAGAAATCTATATACCAAAAAGAAGAATATCCATTCATGAGGTGATCTAATATGACAAATGTTCTGACAAACCCGGATCAGTTCTTTGCCGAACTATCCGCAAAAGACACAAAACTGATGACGTCATTCGTAATCGTGCTCGTTGCAGCCATCGTTGGAGCTATCTCCAGTGTGATAACCATGAGTGCAATAGTGTCCTCTTTCCCGATAGAGGCGGTGGTGATTGCAAGCATCTTTGCAGTAATCGGCGCCATCATGGGGCTTATTATGCCGTTCATCGGATGGCTACTGTATGCCGGAGTATTCTATGCCATCTCGATGCTGTTCAACGGAACGGGGTCGTTCAAACGGGTGTTTGAGTTCGTTGGATATGGTTTCATCCCAATGATCATTGCAACAGTCATAGGAGTTGCTGCAACCCTGGCTGTGCGCCCAACCATCGAGTTCTCGCCTGGCACTCCCCACCCATGCATCCATTGACGCTGGCAGCAACCATCATCCAAATCCTTCTCTTGTTGTGGAGCGCGAATATATGGATATTTGGGATCAAGCATGCACGCAATCTATCGACGAAATACGCAATTATCACGGTGCTTGGCATACCTGCGGTATTTTGTCTGCTGTGGGGCATAGCCATGATATACCTATATACAAGTGGAATATGAATAAAACACTGATATTACTATCCATCGTTCTGAGCGTATTCGTTGTTCCAACGGTTCATGCAGACACCGAGATTGCGCCCACGATTGTGGTGGACTGCACGGTGGATCCGGCAACGCTTATGCCCGGTGACACCGGAACTGTTACGATCGCCCTCTTTAACGGCGCAACCGATCTTTCGGGTGTGGTCGTCTCGATCGATGCTGCCGATGGCGTGACCCCGAGGCAGCCGTACCCGGAATACTTCATCGGAGAACTGGAAGCAGATGATTTCGGCAGTTTCGAACTTTCGGTTGAACTCGACGATGGGTCGATTCCGTCCGCTCACAATCGAGTACAGGGACGTGAACCGGGCGTACATCGTGCAGCATGAGTCAATCGATGTCGAGAATTCGGAGTCTTTTTAATTTTTCTGGTCGGTTGAAAACATGATGTCGATCCTGCAAACATTGGTACGATTGGATTAGTGAAATCCGTGAAATCAGTGTTAATCTGTGGCTGATATGACTTTTAGCCACTGATTAACATGGATGAACACAGATTGATGTTTTTTCGTATATTTTCAGAAAGACTGAAGATGAGTTTTGCCATGCTTTTTGAAGTGGATACCTAGTTTCCTTGAGTATCAGACGACGAACAATCTGCACATCGGAAACTCGCTTAACTGACGTTGCATCGACTTTGTGGCAAGATACAAGCGGATGCGGGGGCACAACGCGATGTTCCCACAGGGCTGGGACTGCCATGGGCTTCCAACCAGTGCCAGGATCGAGAAGACGCGCGGGATCGCCAGACACCAGAATCCCGATGTCCGGGTTTCGGGACCGGCGCAGGTGACGCGTTCCGTTCTCTGCCGGGTTTGGGCAAAACCCGCGAACCCAACGACTGTTGTTACCGCCACCGCAATCGAAAGGTATTAGTTGGATCAGACAGAACGATCATAAGAATACGACATGTTGGCAGCAATAAGCATCATATCAGGACCGTCCTCGCAGGCACTGGCAGGAAGGGTTGCGCGTGCGCTGGGATCTCGTCTTGCAGATGTCGATTTTTTCAGGTTTCCTGATGGCGAGCAGTACCTTCGCGTGCCTGATGTGGGTGCTCATTCTGTTATCATCCAGTCAACGCCGACCGACTCTGATTATATCTCGCTTCTGCAACTGATCGATGCATGTGACCGGGCAGAAAAGATCGATGTCGTAATCCCGTATTTTGGATATGCACGGCAGGATCGGCGGTTTCTGGACGGAGAAGCTGTGAGTTCCCGTGCGCTCGCTGGTGCGATAACAGCAGATCGCGTCTTTACAATAAACATTCACAACCGGAATGTGCTTTCACACTTTGATGCGGAGGCGACCGATCTCGATGCTGCGCCTGTTGTCGGCGAGCGGATAGCTGCAATGGGACTAACGCACCCCATGATCGTTGCACCGGATGAGGGCGCAATCGATCTCGTGCGATCCGCATCCGAGCATCTCGGAGTTGATTTTGATCATCTGGAAAAAACACGATTGAGTGGAGAGGATGTATTGATAAAAAGAAAGAAGATGGACGTTTCCGGACGAGATGTCGTCCTGATGGACGATATGATCTCGACCGGAGGTACGATCACAGAGGCTGCGCAGGTGCTGCGCGAAAACGGTGCGAACAGGGTCTTTTCCGCATGTATTCACCCGGTACTCGCACGCAATGCTGCGCTGCGCCTCTTTGCATCGGGAATCGAGGATATTGTTGCGACTGACACGCTCGACAGGAGCGTTGGCGTGGTGAGCGTTGCGAATCTGATCGCTGATGGAATCAGGAGGGATCGATGAGCACACTAAATCTGGTATCAGCGCTCGACAGGTACATCAGAGCCCACAGACCGGAACAACTGGTCGTTCCACCACTTGTCGTGCTTGCAATCGCACTGGTTGTGCTCGGCGGGATGTTTGTCAGCACTGGCTCGCCTGTGCGTCTCGGATTCGAGTTTGAGGGCGGGACGATGATCACGCTTGCTACCGATGACTCGTACGAGGTTCTGGCGGCTGCGTTCTCCGAGTATCCTGTGATCGATCTGCTGGATTCTGGCAATCGCAGGATGATCAAGTTCGGTCCGATGAGTGAGGATGAGAAGAGGGCGCTTGTTACAGAGGTCAATAGCGATTACGGTTATGCGACTCCCGAGATCAAGCAGATGGGCGCAGTCTACGGGGCGTCGTTACAGAAACAGGCAGTAAAAGCGATACTGATATCGTTCGTCCTGATGGCTGCGATAATCTTTTTGATCTTCCGAACATTCGTCCCGTCGGTTGCGGTTGTGCTATCCGCATTCTCAGACATAGTGATTGCTGCCGCATTCATAGCCATTACCGGAATCGAATTATCGCTCGGAACAGTTGCAGCGCTTCTCATGCTGATCGGGTATTCGGTGGACAGCGACATTCTACTGACGACAAGGCTTCTCAAACGACGTGGCAATCTCGATGATAAGATCAGGGGCGCGATGACGACCGGTATGACGATGACCGGCACAACGCTCGCCGCGATTACAGTTATGTACCTTGTCGCAACATACTCCTACCTCATCGTACCAACGTTTCCGCAGATCAGCATCATCTCCGATATCGCAATCGTCCTGATATTCGGTCTCGTCGCCGATCTGATGAATACGTGGATGCTAAATACCGGGATTTTGAAATGGTATCTTCAGAAGCCGAAGACGAGGAGGAATAAAAGATGAGTACCAAACTGTACAAGGATATCAGGATCATAGTCTTCGTCTTCTTCATGTTGGCAGCTCTCGTCGCGATTTACCCGAGTTACGATACTGATGGTGGTTTTTCGTCACGCTTGCAATACGGACTCGATCTTGAGGGGGGGTCACGGCTGCAACTCCGGCTGGAGGGCGTGATCGCTGGAATTGATGCTGATCCGTCCGAGATCGTCAGAAAAGAGTTCTCTGACGCGTTCGGAGAGGTCGAGATCCTCGACCAGTCAGAATCCGATATCATGTTCAAAATTGTTGGAGCAGGAACGGATGTGGAGGCGGAAGAGACCCCGACGAAGGAGGAGATCGAGGCGATAGGATATGGCAGTGCGTTCGTCAGGGATGACGAGATTACGCTCACAACAAGCCGGGAATATGCGATTCGGACGTACCTTTCAAAACATCTGAACTGCGAGGTGATCTACCTCGGCAACGACGGGTATGATCTGTACGAGATCCGCTCCACAATCAGCAAAAGCGAGCTTGTAGATGCGCTCTCTCCAGTCGGCGGATCGATTGCAAAGGACATCAAAGGCAAACCCGTCTTCAAAGAGGAAGTGACAAAGAAGACGCAGGAGATGACGAAAGCCATCTTAAACGAGAAACTGAATATATTCGGGCTAAAGGAGATTCCGATCACCCCTGTTGAGAATAACATCCTTCTGATCGATCTTGCCGGAATCGACCTCAATACCGCGCAGGAGATCGTTGCAACACCAGGAAAGTTCGAGATCCGCATCTACACGACGGACAACAACACGACAGAACATGTCGTATGGGGCGAGCACATCACCGCAGTGGACATACCAAGGGAGCGAGACGGCGGATGGGGAATTGGCTTTACGGTGGACGGCGTCGGTGCTAATGCGATAAGGGACGCAGCAGTCGAATCCGGCGCAGTCGATGACCCAGCGGCACACGAACTGGTCATGCTCCTCGACGATAAAGAGATATACTCTGCGCCGATCGCTTATGAGCTTGCAGACAATTTGAGGGCGTTATACGAGAAAGACGAGAACGTGCCCTCATACGGGCTTGTTGCGACCACAGGCGGCGGCGAAGAGGGGCGGATGAAGGCGGTGCAGCTTCAGGTGCATCTGCGTGCAGGCGCGCTCCCTGTCGAGGTCTCTGTTGTCGGATCCGGTCAGGTACCGGCAGCACTCGGAGCCCAGTTCAAGGAACAGACCGTAATCGCGGGACTCTTTGCACTGATAACCGTCGCTCTCGTGATATTCCTCCGGTATCGCCAGAAGAAGATCATCCTCCCGATGATCGCAACATCGGTAAGCGAGGTATTCATGATTCTCGGTTTTGCATCGCTTGTCGGATGGCAGCTCGACCTGCCAAGTATTGCCGGGGTCATCGCAGTCATCGGAACCGGAATCGACCATCTGGTGATAATCACAGACGAGGTGCTCTACGAGGGTGTGATGCCGTCTCTGAAGGTGTACCTCTCCCGCATCGGAAAGGCGTTTGCAATAATCATTGCCGCTGCGGCAACAACGATCATCGCGATGTCGCCACTTCTTGTGATGGGGTTCGGCGCACTCAAGGGTTTCGCGATAACAACCATAATCGGCGTTCTGATCGGCGTTCTGATCGCAAGACCTGCGTACGGACGTGTGATCCGGGAATTACTGGAGTGATGGTTGATAGTTATGAAAAAATCGCCCAGATAAACACGACCTGACAAAACGACCCGACAACCATGAACCAACCACTGAAAGATACGGCTGACTCCTGCGCCGCAGTGATCAAGAAGCATTCGGAGGTGCGGATTGTGTCACACATCGACGCAGATGGACTGACCGCTGCTGCGATCATGTCTCGTGCGCTTGAACGATCCGGAATCGAACACAGCACAACCTTTGTCAAGCAACTTGACAGGGGTACTCTCGAGCGGGTCGCGGATCTGAATGTCCCGACCGTCTTCACAGATCTCGGCAGCGGGATGCTCTCCGAGATGCCGGCGGGAATAGACATCGTGATCGCTGACCACCACCAGATCGATCAGCGTGACGTTGGCTGCGATTTACAGGTGCGACACCTGAACCCGCACCTCTTCGGAATCGATGGATCGACCGAGTTGAGCGGCGCGGGCTGCGCGTATATCGTTGCGCAGTCTCTCGGCAGGGACGCTGGCACGAACGCTGACCTCGCTGATCTTGCCATCGTTGGCGCTGTCGGCGACCTGCAGGCAAGAAGGTCCGGAAAGCTGGTTGGATGCAACCGGGAAATCCTGAAACGCGGCAGGGATTGCGGAGTTATCGAGTACAAGAAGGATCTCTCGCTATTTGGGAAACAGACGCGTCAGGTGTTTCGTTTGTTGCAGTATTCCTCTGATCCGTACCTCCCTGGTATCACAGGAAACGAGAGCGCGAGCATCGAGTTCTTGAAGCGGGCTGGCATCAACTTCCGCGGCGAGCAGTGGAAGCGGTGGATCGATCTCAGCGAAGACGAGAAGCAGAAGGTCGTATCGATGCTGGTTCAGCACTGCATCACAAAGAAGATGTCGTCGTACAACATCCACAGACTGATTACAGAGGTGTATGTGCTGGCAAGAGAGCAGGAAGGAACCGAGATGCGTGACGCGTCCGAATACGCAACCCTGCTCAATGCAACCGCACGATACGGGTTCGCTGATGTCGGTCTCGCCGTTTGCATCGGAGATCGGGAGATGGAACTCACAAGAGCGCGTGAGCTTCTTGTAAACCACAGGAAAAACCTTGTGAACGGGTTGAAGTTCGTAAGAGAGGAAGGCATAACGGAACTCCACCATATCCAGTACTTTGATGCGGGAAGTTCGATCAAGGACACGATCGTCGGCATCGTTGCAGGAATGAGCCTCACAAACACCAGAAACCGGAAGATGCCGATCTTTGCGTTCGCGGAGAGCGATGACGGGCTCAAGGTCTCAGCCCGCGGGACGCAGGGGCTTATCAGGCAGGGGCTGAATCTTGCGGACGCTCTGAAGGCGTGCGCTGCGAAGGTCGAGGGTATGGGCGGCGGACACAACATCGCAGCCGGCGCGACCATTCCTATGGGTGCAAAAGACGAATTTCTCGAACTGATCGACGCAATGGTCGGAGAACAGCTTGCTGTGAAGGCATGAGAAATTATAAAAAGGTGCGATAGTGATAAAATGAAAACAGATGCGCTGTACCTGTCTGATTGCTATTTGAAGGAGTTTGGTGCGGTGGTCGAGGGCGTAATCGATGATCGTTTCGTTATCCTCGACAGAACCGCTTTTTATCCGAATGCAGGTGGTCAGCCGAACGATCTCGGAGTTCTCATCAGGGGCGATCGGGAATATCCCGTCGTCTATGTGCGGAAGGTGGATGATGTGATCGAGAGCGAGGTCGAAGTCCTTAACCCATCTGATTTCGGGCTTACCGCGGGTGATCCGGTCACTGGTAGGATCGACTGGGACCGGAGATACTACTTCATGCGATCGCACACCGCCTGTCATGTGCTCAGTGCAGTGATTCACAAGGAGGTAGGCGCGCTCATCACAGGCAACCAGATCGGGGATGCGAAGACGAGGGTTGATTTCAGTTTGAAAGATTTTAACAGGTCTGAGATCAAGTCGTTTGAAGAGAAGACGAATGAGATCATCAATCAGAATATTCCGGTTGACATAAAGATTCTTTCGAAGGCTGAAGCGCTTGAGATTCCATCGATCGTGAAACTCCGGATGGATCTTCCTGATATGGAAGAGATACGCGTAATCGATATCGTTGGGTTCGATTTGCAGGCGTGTGGCGGGACGCATGTGCGAAATACAGGGGAGATCGGAAATATCGAGGTAATAAAGGCTGAGAACAAGGGGAGGAACAACAGGCGGATCTATTTCAGGCTGGACTCAGCAGAGTAGCGAGGGCGAGGCGTTCTCGGCGGTCACGCCATGATTCTTCGATCCTGACTTTATCAGTCCTCCGACCGGAAACCCGATAAGTATATGTGATATGATATCGTGATGTAATATCATGGTGGGGGCACATATAAGAAAGTCATCAGTGCCGATGTCGTTGGCGCAATCGATATTGCTCGTAGTATTCTCTGGGGCATGTGTGTCGATGTTGACCGGCATTGCGGATGCCGGCACCGATCCGAACTATGGAATGGGGGTAGCTGATTCGTTTGCCGGAGAATCGGATTCGACGAACGCAAGTGGCGCTGACACGTACCTGTTCACCCTATCGATCATCCTCGTTTGTGCGTTTCTCGCGATCGTTATGATGTGGACTGTTACCGGCGGCATGAATACCCACCGGAAGACGATCCTACTTGCGGGTGTTGATTCGGATGCCGTACGCGACGTTGCCAGCAAATATTTCACCTCGCAGGGATATTCTCTGAAATCCGGCACGAGTCCCGATCAACTGGTGTTCACGAGAGGTTCCTACGTCGGATTGACATTGAACACGATAAGAATGTACCTTGCGGTACTGGTCTCCAGACATGATGATGGTGTTGCTGTGCGGTGCGAGTTCTACACCCCGGGCACGAAATTGTTCAGAGAAAATATAAATGCGCTCGATGATGGCGTTGACAGTTTCAAGCAGTTTCTGACACAGCATACCGGTGCCAGAGAGATTTGACTGGAAAGTGACCGATTAACAGATGGGTCTTCGGTATCCCGGTAGTGTCCTGATCTACAATAGTTGATCATAACATGCATTATGAGGAAATATATGAGCATGACATCGAGCATGTACGTATAATTACCCTTTTATCGGATATTATGACGTGGACGCTTTTATCTCCATTAACTATCCCGGATTGGTACACTACCAATTTTTCGCTCGACCAGAAAAAATTAAAAAGTCTCACACACCACGCCACAAGTCTTAAATAGTATCATCAAGCTCAACTATCCGATGCGAGGATTGTTCCGATACGAGCAGAAAGATACGATCATGCACAGACTCGACCCGCGGGTGAAGCTCTGCTGGGTCTTCGGGATGTCGGTTCTGAGCATGTTGCTGGGAACGCCGCTCCTTCTTGCTACCGCATTCGTGTCCACGCTCCCGTTCTGGGCGATGATGAGACCGTCCGCAGCAAAGGTGCGTGCGATGCTCTTCGTCTTCGGCACGATGGTCTTCGGATTCATGCTCACACAGTCGTTCTTCTACTACTGGGGCGACCCTGCGAATCCTACGTTGACAGTGATCCCGGCCACATTCCCGGTGCTCGGAAGCATAACCGGCGGAGTCTATTTTTACATAGAAGGCGCGTTTTACGGGCTTGTTCAGTCGCTTCGGTTCATGATAACCGTGAGTGCGGCTTTTGCGTTCGTTGCAAGCACACATCCGAGCGAGCTCCTCCTCGGACTGGTGCGATTCGTGAGAATTCCACGCACCGACACCTGGATCGGTGTTCCGAACGAGATCGCGTTCATGGTGTCGTCAGCGGTCGGTTTTGCGCCGTCGATGATCGAGGAGAGCATGATCATCATAAACGCAATGCGGGCACGCGGGCTTGAGATCAAAGGCGGCGTCAGAACGAAGATCACTGCGCTGCGGCACATCTTCTTCCCGATGGTCGTCGGGCTTCTGCGAAAGGGGCGGCAGATCGCAATCGCTGCTGACGCGCGTGCGTTTCGTGCGACGAAGAACCGCACGTTTGTTGACGAGTTGCAGCTGGGAACCAGCGATTATCTCATGATAGCCTACATCGTGGCGCTTCTGGGAACCGGCACGTACCTGAGTTCCGTTGGTTTTGGCGGAACCGCTCCGGGGTTGGGAACATGAATGCGGCTGCACTCGACATCGGCATAAACTGCGATTTTCGTTCTTTGCGCCTTTGCACCTTTGCGTCTCTGCGTTTCCTCCGATATAACGCGAAGGGGATAATCTCCGTCGTCACATCTTTCGTGTTGTTGTACATCCGGCTACCACAAAAGCCGACGATTCCGATCCTTCCGGGCGCAATCATAATCGCAATCGCGATCAGCCTGTCACTTTCGCCCGCGGCGACTGCTGGCGAGTGGCATGGCAGCGGTACCCCGCTCTACACGATCGCAGAAGGAAGCCTGCACGGCGGCGTCTATGTCGGTGGAGGGCATGGACTCACATACTCTGATCCGTACGTCGAGTATTTTGATCTTCCGAATAATATAATTTACGCTCGCCTCTATGTGCCGATGTGGAACTACAACGACGGCGATACGCTGACGGTCTCGATCAATGAAGACGAACTTGCGACGAGAGGTGAACCCGATTACATCGCTGCGTGGGGGATTTCATGCTACGCGTACGATGTTTCCGGGGCAGCGTTAGTGGTTGGGGTAAACAAGGTCTCAGCCACCTACGAGAACAACAACGGTGCGCCTTATGCGATATTCCTCGTCGCGGTGTATGAGAACCAGAGCATGCCGTACACCCAATTCTGGATCGATGAGGGGAATCATGCGCTCAGCAAGGCGGTTGCGGACGGAAGCATTATAAATCAAGGAGTTGCTCCGTTTTCAGGGGATGTGGACAATGCGACTGTCGAAAGAGCAGACCTCTGGACTGTAATAATTGCAGGAACTGATGGGGAGGAGGATGAACTGTGGTTCAACTCAAAACTCATTGGAACGGACGTGGGAAAGGCAAAGACAGGAAGCTACCTCGATTTTGACAATTTTACTGTCACTGATTCCATCGTCAGCCATAATAACACTGCAATCTTCAAGAGAGGTGGCGAGCAGTACATACATCCGTTCAACGCAATTTTTGCAGTCGTTCACGAGAAGAACGTCACCGGCGATACGAAACTAACGGTCTTCGAGACGCAATCATCTCGCGGTCCGGCTATCCCGATTCCGGTCGTGGCAGTGCTCGTAATCTCATTGATTGCGCTTCTCCTGGTCTACGCGAAGAAGAGGCGAGGGCGCGGATGATGTGGAATGGTACGGGATGCGGTGGGGTGAAGTGACATGAATCACAGACCGATATTCTTCGTTCTCGCCGTGATACTGGCGCTATCCTTATCCTGCCTATCCTGTCTGCCCGTGGCTTGTGCGGCTGGCAGTGCCGGTGCCGCGGACAGTGTCGATGACATACAGGTAACAGTCACCATCCCCGACCGGAAGGAGGGCGTCTTTGCGCCCGATAAACTGGTTGCGGGCGGATCTGTAGAGGGCGTTCGCATAGTCTTTGAAAACAGCGGCACAGATGTCGCAACCGTCGCCGCAACGATTGCGGTCCCGGATCTGCTGTCGGTATCGGTCCCAACGCAGGAACTGAGCGAGCGGATCAGTGCGCATGACAACACCGTAGCGGTCGAGATCGGGGAGATTGCGAGTGGAGAGTCTGTTACAGTGCGGATCCGGGTGAAACCTCCGGACTCAATCCCGATGAAGACAAATGAGGAATTCCTCGTGAGTGTGACGGCAGCGGACGGCAGCGGAACCGAGTACAAACACAGAGTGACGATCATCCCGCCGCCATCGTGGATCACCTACGGCACAATCATTGTCAGCCTCGTTCTGGTTGCAATAGTGCTCTTTGCAGTCAGCAGGTTCGGGATTCTTGAGATGTTCACAACGATCGACCTCGTCACAATCGCACTGCTCGCAGCGCTTGCCGGTGTCGTCTTCAGATGGTTCTGGCAGACGTTCAATGACCTGCTTGGGCCGTTTGGGGGGCTGATATTCACAATCCCGGTGTCTGCGCTGCTTGTGATTGCGCTGCACCTCGTCCGAAAACCCGGCACTGCCACGCTGCTATTCCTCGTTGACCAGATGGTCTGCATGGTGATCTGGGGCTCGAACATAACGGTCTGGCTCGGGTGGTACCTCCTGGAGGGTGCGGTCGTGGACGCCGAGGTTGCGCTATTTGGGGGAAATTATGCGGATACGCGGGTTGCATCTGTTATCTACGGCATGTCACGGGGTTTTATCTCGTACTGGCTCTTCTACTTCCTTTTTTCGCCGGCTGCGTGGAAGATCTGCTATGCGGATTGGTACGCGTGGCTTCAGGTCGGGCTCGCAGTTCTTGGCGGGCTCATCGGCGGGTCGATCGGGTATGATGCCGCGAGGAAGATGCGGAGTGCGATGATGTGACTTTGCGCTCGTGCCGTCAACCTTTTCCACTATTGTCTCATCAACTTAATTTTTAGACAATTTTATAATCCAGTCACAGACCCCGCAATGAATTGCGGGCATCACAAGGGGGGTCGCGTACATGTGATGAGGGCGAGCGCGGACAGATGTGGGGCGGATGAATCGATGACATATATGAATGTTGTTAGTGTCTGTTTGCCTCCAATCAATCTCTTTGAATAAGTATAAATCACTTTGAAGCAATCCCAACACCAGTGAGTACCTTTGTATATCTATCTTGACGAAAGCGGCGATCTTGGTTTCAATAGGCAATCTTCAAAACATTATGTCATCGCAGTTTTAGCGACACGCGATCCAAAAACGATTGAAAATGCGCTGAAAAGATATAGGAGAAAAATAAGAAAAGCATCATCCAAAAAAAATCGTAAACTGGGAGAATTCAAGTTTAATAAGGCGCCAGATAATGTGAAAATTGGCATATTGGACATCATCAGCTCTAATAATGTCGAGCTTGGATATGTTCATGTCGAGAAGGCGCGCGTATATCAACGACTTCGAGAGAAAAGGAACGAATTTTATACTTATATGTGCAGGGTTTTATTGGACAAATTCCTCATCGAGACGCCCGATCCAAAAATAGACCTTATCGTGGATCGACAATTCGCTAAAAAACATAGGGAGAACTTCAATCAATATCTTGGATGGAAGATTACAGAGCTATTGGATGGGCTGAAGGTATTGAATATTGCCCACAGAGATTCTCACCAAGAACCGTGTTTGCAAGCCGTTGATTTCGTTTGCGGTGCGGTATACCGATGCTACAATCGACAGGACCCCAAATATTTCGAGATAGTCAAAAACAAATGTATTGTCACACACGAAATGTGGAGGAAGTAGTGAACCCTACCCTACTCGTCCCGGGTACACATCCATTTTTGGACGCCGTTGAGCCTGCCATGTTATGTTCCAGTGCCGCCTTACTGCACATATATGCCACTTTTGCGGTGTAACCATCATGCCATGCATGTCCTGGTATGTGTGACGCAACTCAACTCAAAGCACCATCATCCTTTCGGGTGGACTTACTCACTAACGTATGTTGTGCTATATGGGCTATATATTACTTTTGGTTGGGTTCACGTTTTCACGTTATACTGTCTCGTGTTATACGCTCTCGTCTCGGTGCATACACCTGCCCCACAAAATCCTTTCGATCATTCAATTCACACCCGACCCCAAACACGCGCTCTGCCCGTCTCCGAAGTCACTAAACCCCGGATTTATACTTAAGTCCAGAGCCTATACATAGCGATTCATCGTCCCGATATTCGACCTCTTCACAGGTCTTACAGATGCTCCCTGTGCCGCGGCGATCGTCTCCAATCGGAATCATCCCATGATACTTCAGCGTCATCACTACATGATCAGTCAAAAACGTTATCGTGCATAAATCATGGTGGAGTTCCCCGTGTTTCATGCAGTGGGGATAATAACCCATTTTATATAAAATCTTCTTGAGAACGCAACTCTATGGAAGTCGAAGAATGTTATGAGTCTCATCAATCGTCGCGCGAGAGCGATATATAGTAGGACATGGATATTTTTTATCATGTCCACAAATTAAATTGTCGCGACACTAATACCTGACAAACCGCCCGTCCTCGCTCTTGAGACGCTGCTCTTCGAGGATCACAGTTCTGTCGGCATCCCTGAATGTGTGTCCGATCACGTAACAGTCGGTACCGTGCTTTCCTGCGGTGGAGATCGCGTAATCGACCTCATTCTCCGGAAGAACGATGCAGAAGCCGATTCCCATGTTGTAGACCTGATACATCTCTTCCGCGCTCACATGACCGTATTTTTGGATCAACTCAAAGACCGGTGGCACATCAGGCAGGCGGTCGATCCTGAACCCGTGGTTCTTGCTGACTCTCCTGAGGTTCAGAAAGCCATCGCCTGTGATATGGGCAAGTGATTTCAGATTCAAACCTAAATTGAGCATCTCTTGCACTTCACGGACATATATCTTCGTTGGCTCGAGCAACTCCTCTCCAAGCGACCTGTCCAGACCATCGACTCGATTATCTACGTCAAATCCAGTATTATCCAGGAGAGCCCGCCTTGCAAGCGTCATTCCGTTGCTGTGGATTCCGGAACTCGCAAGACCGAGTATCGCGTCACCGTCTTCGATTTTATCGCCGGTTATGATCTTGTCGCTTGCGACTGTGCCGACACCCATCCCAACAAGGTCAAAGCCCCTCTTATCCTCTTCTGATTCCCGATTTCCCATTCCTCTGATCATCTCCGGCATGATCGCTATCTCTCCGCCGGAGAGCGTCACATCGGCGCGCCTGCACCCCTCGACAAGCCCAGCCACGATCCCTTCAAGGATATCGGGGTTGGGCTCCTGAACCGCGATGTAGTCAACCATCGAGATCGGTTCTGCGCCGACGCAGAGGATGTCGTTTACGTTCATTGCGACGCAATCGATTCCGACTGTGTCATACCGCTCCATGAGTTGCGCGATGAAGACCTTCGTTCCGACGCCATCCGTCTTGACAGCCAGTGATCTGCCGCCTCCGATGTCGATTACTCCGGAAAAATGCCCGATCGGTAGAACTGGCTTTCCGATGCCATCTCTGAACTCAAACGTCGTCTTCACGAGTTCTATTATCCGTTTCAGCGCGATCTCCACCTTTCCAGTGTCCGCACCAGCATTTTTATAGGTGAGCGGCTCGTTTGCAGTTGTAGTTGTGGTTGCAATTGTGGTTGCAATTGTGGTTGCAGTTGCAGTTCCGTTGTCGTTCATGCAGGGTTCGCCTCTGTGATTTTTCTGGTTGCTGGTGCAGTCTGAGAGACTAAAAATGTATTGACCGCTTGAGTCACAGGAGAATAATCCGTATCGCAACCCAGATCGCGATTATCTGAATGCCCACATTTGCAATCAGGTTATCTGACCGGATTTTCCCTCCGATCACTGGAAATCGCACTCTCTTTGTGCTGAACGGCAGGAAGAGCGGTACGCCAGCCGGGTTCAGCGAGTCCAGCAGTAGGTGTGAGATTATGCACAGCGACGCAAGAGCGGAATAGAACGGCGTGAAAAACGTCTGCACGACCGGG
The DNA here is from genome assembly GCA_021159385.1 of Methanosarcinales archaeon. GTDB lineage: Archaea > Halobacteriota > Methanosarcinia > Methanosarcinales > Methanogasteraceae > Methanogaster_C. The sequence continues at coordinate 1,321 of JAGGRW010000200.1, read as the reverse complement.
ATTGTCACGGATTTTCCAAGTGCGAGGAGAAGAGCGCCCGAAAGAAGCGCGAAAGCGAGAGAGTGGGTGACTGCGCGGTGTCGCACTGTTGGGATGTAGACGTCAAAGTCGCTTACGACAGACCAGATCACTGCCCAGCAAAGGACGCCGAATGACGGGTCGGGTGTGACGAGCGATGCGAGCAATATTCCGCAGGCGATGTGGGTTCGTAATTTCATGTATCCTCGTGGCATTCTCTGAAGCCCAATTCCCGCCATATCCGGCTAAGGTAGGGGGCATCTGCGGGCTTGCAGTCGGGTGGTGGGATGAGCACGGGAGGTTTTGGAATGCTCAATCTCTTTTTCATGAGTTCAACCTCCTGGACAATTTCTATCCGATCCACCCCTCAAAAACACTTCCGACTATTCTAATAACCACAGAATCCATCAGAACCAGTAAATCTCCGGGCTGGGTATATGCGACGCGGACGACACTGACGGCATGGACGACACGGACGTGAGTTCCTCCCGGAGCTCTCTTACGCTCTGGTATCGATCTTCCTTTCTTTTTGTGATGCATTTCAGGATTATCGAGTCAACGACACTGGCTTCCTGGTTTATCTTCGATGGTGGCTCAGGCAACTCTTTTGCAATCGCTGTTGTGACTTCAACCAGATCGCCACCCCCATAAGGCGTTCTTCCGGTCAAGAGCCAGTAGAATATGAGTCCCAACTGGTAAATATCTGTTCTCTCATCAGGTTCCCCGAATTCTCCTGGAGCTACCTGCTCCGGTGCGCCGTAGAGCGGTGTGAAGCCATGAACGCGAGACGTCTCGCTCTCTGCCATGATCCTCGAGAGCCCCCAGTCACTGATCTTCGGCGTGTTATCTTCGGTTACGAGGATTTTTGCTGGCTTCAAGTCCCTGTGAGTCACGCCCTGCGCGTGTGCATAAGCCAATCCGTCTGCAATCCCGAGAACGATCGCCAAAGCCGTTTTGAGCTTCACGGGCACCTCTATCTGATCGAGACTGCCGTGTCCGGCGTACTCTATCTCAAGATGCGGAATCGGCAGGACGTTTGCAGCATGTAGCGATGCGATGTTCTCGTGCTTCAACCACTTCCACAGGTTTATCTCTCGCAGAAAAGCTTTTCTGTTTTTGTCAAGGCTAATTGGTATCTTTACTGCCACGATCCTGCCATCTGTCGTTCTCTTTGCCCGGAATGCCCGTGCGAACCCGCCCATTCCGATGAATTCCGGATCGTGGTACTGATTCCCAAGTTCCTGCGGAAAGACCGATTGTGCGGTCGGCATGATCGTGGTGGTTGGAGTGGTTGGAGTGGTTG
>JAGGRW010000191.1 GCA_021159385.1 Methanosarcinales archaeon | reverse complement strand
AGAGCTTGAATCTGCACGAAACGAGGTTTTAGAGACGCGATCTGAGTACGACCGGCTGACATCGGAGTTGGAAGCAGCACGCGAGAACCTCATAACCGCAAACGACGAGATAGCGGGACTGAAGGAGATGCAAGAGGCTTCGACAGGAGTTGGGGGTGCGGATGCGGATGCGCTGGCAGCAGAGCTTGAATCTGCACGAAACGAGGTTTTAGAGACGAGATCCGAGTACGACCGGCTGACATCGGAGTTGGAAGCAGCACGCGAGAACCTCCTGACCGCAAACGACGAGATAGCAGGACTGAAGGAGGTGCAAGGGGCATCAGGGGGCGCACCGGCTGGGGGTGGGGACGCGGATGTTAAAAATCTACTGATAGTTCTGGATAAGTTGCTTGAGAACCTTTCTGACGATTTGATTGAGAAATTTGCAAGTTCTGACGATTTTGTACTGTATGAAAAAGTTCTTGATGAATACGGTATCTGAAAAGAGGGGTTATGGGTCTCAGGAACAAGGCAACCGATGCTAGGGGAGAGTTAAAACCCAAAACGGCTAAAAATGGTCTTCGCGCCGCGGCAGAGGGCGCCCGATCCGGGACTACTGCTCCAGCCCCACCGGATGTTTTGGTGGATGATGCCAGGACACAAGAAGCCGCTCCCGCGAGGGGTCTTCGCGCAGCAGCAGAGAATGTCAGACCCGAAACTCCAGCTCCGCCGGACATTCTGGTGGAGGAGACTGTTCCTGACAAATCCAATCCCGAAGAAGCCGTATTGAACATATTCAATGCAACAGCAAGCAGTGCAGCAAAGACCAAAGAAGCCGCCCCCCGAAAAGGTCTTCGCGCAGCAGCAGAGGGCGCCCGATCCGGGACTACTGCTCCAGCCCCACCGGATGTTTTGGTGGATGATGCCAGGACACAAGAAGCCGCTCCCGCGAGGGGTCTTCGCGCAGCAGCAGAGAGTGCTCGACCGGAACCCCCCACCCCAACCCCGCCGGACATTCTGGCAGAGGAGCCCGCTCATGAAGAATCTGAGCGCGAAGAAGTCGGATTGGACGCGCAGGGGGAACTGACTGGCGATGACTACGCAGAATCGCTTCTCATGGATCAGATGAAGGAGCTTGAAACCGAAGAGCCTGAGTTTGTGCCGGAACTCCCATCGGTTTCGGCAGACCAGCTGCCAGAGTTGTTCGGACTGGAGACGGGAGGGGACACTGGAATCGGAGAGCGTGGAGATGCGCACAGTGTGCAAATCTTCTCTGCGATGTACGACACCTCTGTTCCAACGGAGGGTGAGGAAGCTGCTGCTGCGTATGACAAGTTCGTAAAACAATTCACCCGCCTGTTGCGCCTCTTTATGATGGTCCCGTTCATCGCTTTAGGCGACCGGTTCAAAGCACAATCAGCAAAGTATGATGATCTGCGCACCCAACTGCAGCAGGCGCGCATACCAATATCGTACGAGATGTATCTCTCAAACTCGATGTTCTACTCCATAGCTGCGGGGCTTACCGGAGCGATTCTCGGCTTGATCGCTTCATTCATGGCAGTTGTCGTCATCGGACTTCCGGACCAGATCACAAAGTTGACATTCAGCGAGCGAACCGCATGGCTGCTCGATTTCAAGGAGATATTCCTCTCGGTCTTCGTTGTCGTCTTCCTGAGCCTTGTTCTTGGCGGGATCGTGTACGCACTCTTCCTGACGTACCCGTCAATCAAAGCCGGCGAGCGAAAGACCTCTATTAACCAGAACCTCCCGTATGCGGTCACCTTCATGTACGCGCTCTCAAACGGCGGCATGAACATAGTCGAGATATTCAGATCGCTCGCCGGATGCGGGGACACGTATGGCGAGGTCTCAAAGGAGGTGGATATGATCGTCCGGGACATGGATTATTTCGGACACGATCTCAGGACCGCACTCAGAAACGTCTCCCAGATGACAGTCTCCAGCAAGTTTCAGGATTTGACACATAACCTGCTCTCGGTGATCGACAGCGGTGGCGACATTCCCAGATACTTCAAGGATAAGTCGGAGCAGTACCTGAAGGAAGCTGTGATCGACCAGAAAGCGTATCTCGAGACGCTTGCGCTGATTGCAGAGTCTTATGTCACCGCTTTTGTAGCTGGTCCGCTATTTATGATCATCATGGGCGTGATGATGGTTCTGATGGGGTCAGGGAACGACGTGATGCTCCAGGCACTAATCTATGGCGTGATTCCGATCGGTTCGGTTATGTTCATCTTCATGATCAACATAATCTCACCGACAGCAGGCGGCGTTCCTAAACTGCTCGGCACGCGCACCAGACTCGATCACGAGATTGTGATACCGCCTGAACTCGCGAACCTGAAGCTTGAGAAGAACGCTCCGGTGGATGCTGCGATGGAAGAGACGCTTGCGCTGAAGAAGAGGTGGGAGGGCTTTGCAAAGTCCAAGAAGACGATTGCATTCAAGCAGGTTCTCCGCGACCCGTTGAAATCCGTTAAGATGCAGCCGGCAGGAATCCTCGTTGCGAGCATTCCGCTGGCACTGATCTTCTTTGCCGCCTCATACATGACTCACAGGCACGAACTCCTGAATACAAGCCTGATCATCAACTTCCTGGACGACACTATCGTGTACTCGATGTTCATAGCGCTCATTCCGCTTGCGTTCTTCCACGAGGCGAAGACGATGCGCGAGAATAAGCTCCAGAAGCAGATTCCGGGTTTTCTCGACAAACTGGCGAGCACGAACGAGACCGGCATGACGATGCGGGACTCGATCAAACTGATGGCGAAGTCGGACATCGGCACGCTGAGCAAGCAGATCAAACTGGTCTGGAACGACATCAACTGGGGGCTCGACGTCAATGACTCGCTGGTTCGGTTCGCAAACCGCATCAGGACGCACGTCGTGTCGAGATCGATCACGCTGATAAACAAAGCGAATGAATCGAGCGGCGATGTTGGGGGGGTGCTCGAGGTCGCTGCACGGGATGCCGAGACCGAGCAGACGCTCAAGCGGGAACGGGTGATGAATATGATGATTTATATTATAATCATCTACATCTCGTTCCTCGTATTCGTCGGGGTCATCTATGTGATCACTGACTCGTTCCTGACCAAGATGGCTGAGGCTGGTGAACAGATGGCAGCGTCAGGCGGCAACGCCGGACTCCTTGGAGCTTTTGATCTTGATATGTACAAACGCCTGTTCTTCCATGCGTCACTCATCCAGGGGTTCTGCTCCGGACTGATCGCTGGCGTTATGGGCGAGGGAAGTGTGCTCTCAGGACTCAAACACTCGATAATCATGGTGACGGTTGCGCTCCTCATCTTCAAGCTGATGGTGGGCGGGGTGTGAGCTTCGCGAAGGTTGGGTAAAAAGGATGCCGAAAAGTTGTGACTTTTCATTCTTTGCATCATGGTGTCTTTCTCGTTCTGGCTTCTGATTCAACGAGAGATGCGAGAGAGAAACTCCCGCGTTTTTCCAAGTGTAGGTGTTCCAACGCTTCAGTCGTACGGTCGTTCACCAAACTCGCTCTACTCTGGCACGTTCGATCATATCCCGAAGGTCGTCCCATTCCTCAAGAATCCTTTCCTGAGTACCTTTGAAACTTAACGGTGACTTGCTCCTCGATTCGCGTGATCCGTATCCGCACCTGCGCACTCACAGATGCCCTTTCCTCTGGAACAGCTCTTTTATCGCGTCAGTCAGTTTCTCGACAGTCCACCCGCCTTCCGGCGCAGAACTGATCAGCACATAGCCGATACCACCAAGAACAGCCAGCACAATGAAGATGGCAGCAATCACACCCGAATTTGACCTGGATTTCGTGACCGTGATCTCTTCGGATTCGGTGTCGATCCGTACCGTGTAGACGCCTGCGCTTGCGATCTTGTGCGTGAACTCGATCGTCTCAACCTCGCCCGGCGCAAGTGTGACGTTCTGCAATCCTGCGCTCTCGACGGTGCCGTTGCCGTCATCGATCATCAGTTCTGCGCGGTACGTGCCCTCGAGATCGCCCGTGTTCGTGACATCGACTGTGACCGTGAACTCCTTCTTGGCAGCCACCTCTTCGGGAACGACAGTGAAACCAGTTAGCTCAAACTCCGCAGATGGCAGGGAGACTGTGATCTTCTCGCTTGCATCAAGATACCCGCTTTTTGTCGCTGTAACCGTGTAGGTTCCCACGTCATCAGCGGTATATGTCAGGCTACCTGTCCCATCGGTCTCCCCGATCTCCTCGTCGTCCCACGTAACGGTCGCGCCCTCGACCGGATCGCCGTCCGACAGCACCTTGATGATCACGTCATCGCCGGGATCGACAACATCCGGCATCTCGATTTCGAGTTGATCCTTCTCTGCCTCGTCCTCAGTCAGAATTTTAACGTCACTGGATGCGGAATCATAGTCCCCCTTGCTTGCCATGACTGTGAACGTACCAGCCTCATCCGGCGTGTGCCTGACCTCTCCGCTCGAGTCGGTGAGTCCGAGATTCGTTCCGTCGAATGTGACCTCCGCGCCCTCGACCGGATCACCATCTGATGCTGCTGTTACGGTAATCGTTATTTCCTCATCCACGATAGGGGATTCAGAGAATTCGATCTCAAGCGAGTCGAGTGAGCCGACCGTCCGTCTGACAAAGAGGTAGTACCGGTCTTCGTCGTCTGAGACCTTGAAGCCGATAGTATCCGTTATCATGATGGTCTCGTCGCCTTCGAGATCGATATCGTTCTCTTTGTTCTTCATCGTGATTCCACCGGATGAGGCGGTTGTGATCTCCATCTCGCCGTATTCGTCACCTGTGTCTACAGAGATAGGGTCGTCTGATATCTGGAATGCGCCCTCGATTGTAACCATATCCGTCTCTGTGCCAGCAAAGACGTTGCCGATGCGGATCGCAATTATAGGGACATCATCCAGTTTTCCGAGATCTTTCTTGTACACATACGTGTCCGGTGATTTCACGATATCAGTGTCAACACTCTTTCCGTTCTTCAGCAGTTCTAGCTGTGCTTGACCTCCGTCGGTATCGAGCTGTATGATCTTTAACTCGTAACCCTCGTACAATGGGAGCGACGCGCCTGTGGAGATCATGCGGTCATCCTCGACATCGACCAAGACCTTGCTCAGCATATCCTTTGCGATGAGGCTGATGGTATCGGATGTTAGCTCCTTCTTGGTTCCACTGCCATATCCTGCAAAGTACTTCTCTGCCATGAAACCGATAACCTCGTAAGATCCCCATCTGTCGAGATCAAATCCGACCGGTTCAGGTTTTGTTGTGTAGACGAGATTGCCTTCATCGATAGTGTTGCCGATGTTTTCAACACGCAATTCTTCGGTGCCGAGGTCATCATCGATGTCATAGTAGAAACCTTCGAAGTTCATGTGATCCCATGTTGGCTTCTCTGTGGTATTGTAGACCGTTCCACGAATGTCATGCGTGCCCGGCTCTGAGGTTATATCTTCGTAGAGTGCAAATCGAAGAGTGCTATTGTCAGCAACGAGGAACTTGATGTTCCCCATGATATCAACGATTTCATCCTCTTCGAGATCGATGTCATCGGTGTTTTCCATCTTGATCTTATAACCTGAAGAAGACTTGATCTCCATATCGCCGTAGTCGTCACCGGTATCTACAGAGATTGTATCATCTGATATCTGGAAGATTCCTTCGATTACAAGCATATCCGACTCTGTGCCAGCAAAGACGCTGTTGATGTTGACCGCAACAAGTGGGACATCATCCAGTTTTCCGAGATCTTTCGTGTACACATACGTGTCTGGCGATCTCACGATATCAGTGTCAACGCTCTTTCCGTTCTTCATCAGTTCGATCTGCGCTTGACCTCCATCGATGTCGAGTTGTATGATCTTTAACTCGTAGTCTTCCTTCAGTTCGAGCGATGCACCCGTTGAGATCGTATGTTTCTCGTCTTCATCGATCAGAACCTTGCTCAGCATATCCTTTGAGACGAGGCTTATGGTATCGGATGTTATCTTATCATCGGTTTTGTCGCCATATCCTGCGAAATACTTCTCTGCCATGAAACCGATCACTTTGTATTTGCCCCACTCATTGCATTCAAAGTCGATATCGGCTGCTTCGGTGACATACTCGAGATGGCCCTCTTCGATGGTTCGATCATCGTCACTGTCCAGATGAATGGTCAGTGTTTCTGTGCTGGTATCATCATCGAGATCATAATAGAATCCGGTGAAACTGCGGGCATCCCATGTGTAGTTGAGATCCATGGGGGGTTTCCTGTTTGCATCCCAGATTCGGAAGCCGGTGGAGTGTCCTAATGATTCTGTGGTAAAGCCCCAGCTGATAGGATTATCCAGATTGTTGCCTGCCAGATCTTTTGCTTCCGTTTCAATAGTCACGTTGTATGTTGCATCATACGCAAGGTCATCATCTGGAGTGAAGGTTATTGTATCATCATCATTCCAGTCAAACGATCCACCAACATCAGGATCGATAGTGAACGCATTTTTCACAGATGTCTTATTCATCGCCTCGCTGAACGTTACGCTTATCGCTGTCGATATCGGAACGTCTGTTTTGCCATCGGTCGGTGTGTGACCTGTTACGGTTGGTGCTGTGGTGTCGCCTGTGGCAGTAGTGACCTCGATGGTGTTCGTACTGTTATGCGATGACAATCCCGATGTGGAATTGTCCATGGTCACGTTTACGTTATAGGTCCCAGCGGAGGTTCCCGTGGTTGTGTTCCACCACGCCTTCTCTGGATCCATTGCATTGCCGTTATCGATCTTTTTGACCAGACCTGTAGCATTCTCGATGCGGATTTCATAGCCTACGATCTCAGAGAACAGACAGTCAATCGATATGTGGGTACCCTGCTCAACTGGCGGGGCTGGATATATGTCACATGATATAAGTTTAGGTGGCTCAGCGGCTGCGGCAGTGACCTCGATGGTATGTGTATCGTTATACGAGGACGATCCCGATGTGGAATTGTCCATGGTCACGTTTACGGTATAGGTCCCAGCGGAGGTTCCAGTGGTTGTGTTCCACCACGCCTTCTCTGGATCCATTGCATTGCCGTTATCGATCTTTTTGACCAGACCTGTAGCATTCTCGATGCGGATTTCATAGCCTACGATCTCAGAGAACAGACAGTCAATCGATATGTGGGTACCCTGCTCAACTGGCGGGGCTGGATATATGTCACATGATATAAGTTTAGGTGGCTCAGCGGCTGCGGCAGTGACCTCGATGGTATGTGTATCGTTATACGAGGACGATCCCGATGTGGAATTGTCCATGGTCACGTTTACGGTATAGGTCCCAGCGGAGGTTCCAGTGGTTGTGTTCCACCACGCCTTCTCTGGATCCATTGCATTGCCGTTATCGATCTTTTTGACCAGACCTGTAGCATTCTCGATGCGGATTTCATAGCCTACGATCTCAGAGAACAGACAGTCAATCGATATGTGGGTACCCTGCTCAACTGGCGGGGCTGGATATATGTCACATGATATAAGTTCGGGTGGCTCGTCGGCTGCGCTGACTGTTATAAACGCCATCAACATAATCAGTACACTCACGTATTTTATGCATCCATTCATATTATTGTTCCTCCTTGTCGTGATGCGCAAACAAAGCAGCATCATAACACAATAAAACTCACAAACTATATAAAACCTGCTCTCAACCGAATCGACAGCCAGCCCACGCCGATGCCGGATCAGCGATCGCGAAACGACGCGAGTCCCAAAGTTGCGCGGTTTGCATCACCCGGCGTCGGCGTCGGTACCGGCATCAGTACCAGCATCGCGATCGCGCAGACGCGGAACGATCACATCCCGAAACACCGACAAAACATCCTCTCCGGGCTCAAGCGCCATCAGCCCGTCGAGCACCTCACACGCAACCTCGTGCTCGTGGATGATTGTCGCACCCGACACAACTCCAGACCGTCCTACCGGTCGAACTTTCGACGTACCTGCCGCCGGTTCGCGTAATCGCCCGCGTCTGTGCCGAATGGGCGGCTGTTACCGATAATTTGCAAGCGCAATTGCATCTACGGGCGTTATCCCAACACGGTCCCCCATCTGCCTCAGATACTTCGCATCCTACGAGTTCTATCAAATCGAATCTATAAAACTTTCTGGCGTTGATACGTTTATCAGATGGGAGATCTGATCAAAATGAGTGTCGTATGTGATTATACTATCACACCCCTCCACGAATGCAGAGATAGCATGTGGAATATCGGTTCGGTCGTTCATATTGAATTGCTCCTGATACAACAGTCTGTTCTTCCGTGAAAGCAGTTCTATCAATTCCACACCCTAGATGTTCAAAATCTCTGTTACGGACGTCTTGCCGATTGTTCTGGCTGTTTTTTCATCGAAGTAATCAAAGGATAGTAAAAACAGTTCGTGCAAAGCATAGAAGGATATAACGATCTCTATTACCTTTACTCTTGCACACCCCAACCAATTTGGAAACAGATTTATATTGATCCAATTCTATATTCTTGAAGTGTGTGGGAACCGCCAGCACAGAGGTATCCATGTATACCTTCATTTAAGCCAGCATCTCCATCTTTTCCGGATGTTCGATTACATCTATCAAAGTTTTTGAGATGATCAAAGCAAGCGTGGATATTCCCTGTTCATTCAGCAATCTCGCACTTCTCAATCTTGCTCTATGGACTGCTTGCATAAGATCAACTTTTTCCAGTTTTTCTTCGATCATTTGTTCTAATTCATCCATTTCTTTCATTTCGATCGGTATTTCACTCTTTCTCGGGGTCATTCTATTCACTCCTTTCTGTCCATTCTTCGTATAGGATAGATTATAACGCTTTCGGACTTTTCTCATCGAAAATTTCCAACCCCTGCCGCCCCGCCCGCCATCGCGCATATCCGCATCAGCACCGAACCGGCGGCGGGGTTTGCGGAGGGTCACGAAGCGCAAGGCGTAAGCCCGCAGCGTATGTGTTGTGTTATATGATGGCACACCACTCATTTCACCAAATCAATTTATCTTCAGGCCATTCCTGATCAAAACTTGCAAAGATTGCCGCATCCAAAACGCAAGGATAAACCTCGCTTGCCTTACAAGCTTGTTGTATACCATCCATTACAAAGTTGTAATAGTTTTCATCAGACAACGCACCTGCTGAAAGCCTAACAGGGAAACCATTTTTATTAAACCATTTTGTAATTCTGCTATCGACTGGTATCTCAAATCTTGTAAGCCCCAACGATTGCCATAAATTTCTCGACTGTTTTGGGCCAAACCCTTTGAGTTTATCAATTGCAACCTTTGCGGCTTCTCTTTCAATGAATTTGTCATCGAATCGGGGACTTCGCCTCCTTGGTTCTACAAGCCTTTCTGCAGCCGCTTCAATTTCCTGCCAGCCACCGTATTTAAGCCATTTAAAATTGCAAAGAACCGCGTCTCCTATCGTCTTTGCACGCCACAGGCCTCCAAAATTGGTAATTGTATCTTCTACAAATTCTTTAAGATTGCTTTTGTTCTTACATTCATTTAAATTTAAAGGAAACGGATCAGTGCAAATAAACCGAGTTACGGAACTTTCAGGACCTGAACGCTGTTGAGTTGTTAAAAGGCAAGAAATCATTTCCTTCCAGAATATATCTCTATTAAAGTCAGGAATGGCCCCTTCTACATTTCTCACAATCCTTTTTTTTACAAACGATTTGCCACTTTGAGAATCAACGAATTTTTTTTATATGGCAAATATCTTTTTCCTCAATTATCCAATTTATCTTCATTTCAACACCTCGTTATGGTGTGCTTTCGCACAACGTTCCGAGCGTATCTGAAGTTTCCCGAAGGGGAATTTGGGCGGAGGTGCGAAGCCCCGTAGCCAGATACGCTCTGTTAGGTGATAGTGCGTAGGTCATAGCGGAACTCCTCTTTGAATAGAGTCGTTAAGCTTTCCCATCATATATCCAATTCCTTGGCAATCAGTTAATGGCGTATGAATTTCCTTTTGGTGAAACACTGCCTTTATCATATTTACATAATTTCTTCCACCCAAAACCACAATTCTATCAAACTTATTCAATTTTTTCTCTATTATTTGATTAGAGAGTTCACTTAGAGAGATTGGATTTGTGCTTTTGTCATTAAAACTTACATTATAAGGACCTTGGACAATTTCGTCTGGAAATAGAAATCCATATTTTGCAGATAGAATAGATAGAATACACCAAGAGGTTCGGTAAAATTTCTCTGCATATTCTCTACACTTTTTAGCGAACAGTCCGGTATATACATCTCTTGCTTGGGTAGGTCCTGCATTTGGTTTTTTATTCCATATCTTCCTATTCCCACAAGGAACTATACATAATGTTTTCATGAGTCCAACTCCACAATATTACCTTCTATTTTAACCATTCCTTGAACGCAAAACTCTTTTGCTTCACATCTATGATAAAGTGGACAGTTGCCAGTCGTCTTATCTCGCATTGCACAACCGTACTTAGAAAGATGCCAAAGAGGCTCGTCCACGTCCAACGCTATCACCTCTCTGTTCTTAATGCTAAGTCCTTTTACACTCTCAAACCAAGCTTTTCGTATATATTCAAACACTTCATCTAATTTACCTCTGAACTGCCCTCTAACAATCCCAGTAGCTAATGTAGCTCTTGCTACATGTATATCTACAGGGATAGGAACCTTCTCCAAATTTCTCAATTGTGTTATGCCTACATTGTCTCTAAGCATCCTCAACCATAATGGCCCAATCTTAGGACCACGGAGGTACGGATAATCCGGTAATGATCTTCCGTTATATAGGTGAGTATCGTTTTTTAGGCGTTTTAAAATGAGTGATGAATCCCAGTTGCAGTTTTTAAGGAAGTTACAGGGATTGCTTTCCCATTTTTTATAAAAAGTAACACCAACTGTTCGCCAAATATAAGCATCTTTTTGAGGTTTCTTAGATAGCCCATACTTTTGCATATTTTCAATAATCTTGTCGGAAGGAGTTTCATAGAGTAGTTTTGGATCAAATAAGTATCTCGTTTCTGGATCGTCAAATGTTTTTCTTGAACTCGCCCATAACGATGGGGCATCTCGTTGGTAGTCAATAGAAACTGTGAGGGTTATAAAGAGTATATGGTCAAGAGAGCCTCTTACTACACCATTGGGCGTTATGTCTTCAGGCATATCTGTTCTTCCATGAATACCGTTAGTAGAGAATGAAGTATAGAGGAGTTCCGCCACCTTTTTTCCTCGTTCTCCATCAATTATAATTGACATATCTCAATACCTCCTACGCATTTCGCCTAACGCAGTATATCCGAACCTACTTCGTATACATATCCATCTGGTTGAACGATCGATCGCGTTTGTTTCACTTCACCATCTCTGCGCGGATTTCATGAATTAATCGGTCCAATTCGACCTCTGTTACCTCAATATCGCGCTCTGCTGTTAACCTGTTCCAGTAGTATTTGTGCGGCTGAACAAGTGTTGCAAGTTCGAGCCTCTCTGGCAATCTCCGAACAGCATCCGCAACAAGTCCATCCATTGTATACTAATATCTGTTGATGCTGCATAAATATTACGCTTAATTTCTGGGAGTTTATCCTTCCTCGCATGTCATCGGATACCACGTTCCCACCACCCGCCGCCCCACATGCGCATCTGCCGCCCGCCCGCCATCGCTTGCGTTTGCACCAAACAATCCGGGAGTATTGTGAGAGTTCAGCACGTCATAAATACTTTGAAAATTCATCTTCATCAACCATTGCTAATTTTAGAACTCCTTTCAGCGTCCCTATCTTTAGCTCTCCATGCATAGGGACAACAGTTCCTATTCTTCCCCCGGAAGTCGTCTTCGATAATCTGACATGGCTACCGGTTCTACCACTAATCCGAAACCCCATTTTGTTACAGAGAATTCTGATCACCTTTTCTCCTGAAACTTTCCTAAGCTTTGGCACTGGCTGCCACCTCAAATGTTGTCATCAGCGTTTTTCTTTCTTCCTTTAACGGAAACTCATCCAGATAAAGCTCAGTAGCCTCTTTAAGATTGTTTATAGCCTCCTCTATGGTCTTCCCCTGACTGACTGTGCCAACTTCTGAACACTCTGCCACATACATATCCTCTTCTTTATGTAATACTGCCGTAAACGTCTGCATTTTTATTCACCTACTTATTTGTCAAATTCAAACATTGTGCAAGCGTGGAGAGCCCTGTTCCTCTTTGGCACGTTCTATCATTCCTTGAAGATCAGCCTCGTTCACGCGAATGGATTTTGCCTGTTTGTGAATCGCCCCAAGAATCTTCTCTTTCGACATCAGTCCACTGGTGAGAGCGAAGTTCAACATAGCTACGCGAATGGCTTCGGTTTTGGTTCTAACTATGCCCAGATCTAGCATCTCCTCAAGGATCTTCTCTTGAGCACCTTTGAAACTCACGGTAACGGTTGTCAATTATACCTCACCTCTTGATGTGGGGGTTGGTACTTGATTGATTATAATCTTATGTTCCCGCCCGCCGCCCGCCATCGCGCACGTCCGCATCAGCACCGAACCGGCGGCGGGCTCTGCAGAAATCGCGAACCACCCTCGCCTGTTGCGTGCACGCGAAGCGGGGTACACTTCGGTTATACGACAGCCACTTGTGGGCGTGCATGGTGAACCGCGATGTCCCCACCAACGATCGCTCGCAATAGCGGTTTCCCCACTGGTTGTGGGATCTCCCTCCCCTCCTTTCCGGCAGCTTGCAACCAGAGCTCTATCGCAGTCATAATCTCCTTTAACGCCGCCTCCTCGGTATTTCCGAAGCTTGAGCAACCTGCCAACTCCGGAACTATTGCAACGTAGCCTTCATCCTCCTCACTATAGAATATCTCTATTGCGTACTTATACATCTTCTTCCTCCAGCAACTTATGGGTCTCAACAACCTTTAAGAATTATTTAAACAAAAAATCAACCCATAAAGTCTCACAAATCGCCTTCAAACATATCTTTACCCAGCTCTCGCAGGAACTCGCGTGGAGTCATGACGCGGATCAACTTTTGACCGGTGAAATGCCTGTCCTTCACAATAATTGCATCTGTTTTCGTTTCAATCGCAACAATCAGATGCGGCAAATCTTTTTTGACAATATATTCTTTGAAATGGTCTTCTCTGTGCTCGTAGTATTGGTATTTCACAATTTTTATGAACGGATTTGATGCTGCGTACTTTATGAACAGATATAACCTATAATTGGCTTCTTTACGTGGAAGCAGCCGTCGGAGAACTCTCTTAAGCTCCTCGATGCTGTAATCACATATAATGGCGTGGATCTCTCCACGGTTTGTCAATTCGAGCACTCGTCTTGAATTTGATTCATGCTTCAGAATGCCCATAACAAGCACATTGGTGTCCAGATACACCCGTTTCAATCGATCATCTCAGCGCGGATTTCGTGGATCAATCGGTCCAACTCGTCCTCTGTTACCTCAACATCACGCTCTGCTGTTAACTTGTTCCAGTAATATTTGTGCTGAACAAGTGTTTCAAGTTCAACTGCAAGCAACCTCCGAACCGCATCTGCAATGAGTTCATCCTTCGTGTAGTATAATCCCCCCTCAATCAGAAGTCCCATGCGGGTTTCAAGCCCGGGAGGGATATTTAACGTTAGTTTCGTCATAATACTCGCCTCTTCATTTCCATTGTTCGTACAGGATGAATCATAACGCTTTCCATCGGTCTTTGATTGATGCCAAAACCCTCCCCCTACCTGCAACGATCACGAACCGGCGCGAGTCCCCTGTTGCGCGGTTCGCATCACCCGGCGTCGGCGTCGGTACCTGCGTCAGTGCCGGCATCGCGATCGCGCAGACGCGGAACGATCACATCCCGAAACACCGACAAAACATCCTCTCCGGGCTCAAGCGCCATCAGCCCGTCGAGCACCTCACACGCAACCTCGTGCTCGTGGATGATCGTGCATCCGACGCAACTCCAGACCGTCTTGCCGGTCGAGCTTTCAACGTACCTGCCGCCGGTTCGCGTATCGCCGCACGGATAGAACGGGCAGAAACAGAACGTACAGTCCTGCCCCTCAAAATGGCACGGATAATATTCACAATCCCGTCTCCCCACGCAGACCCCATCCTTCATCACAGCCTCGATGTTCCTTCGGGCAAGGTCCTGCCCCCAGTCGGATATCGCGCTGCTGAGAACATCGATCAGCTCCCGGTTAACAGATTTGGAATCGATCCTGATGCAATCGCCGCCACGGTCACTGCCACTGCCACCGTCGCACTCATGCACAACGATTCCGTCTTCTCTGAGGCGGCGGATCAGCTCCCGCGAATCCATTCCGAAGTCCCGGACATCTACGAGTATACTCTGCTCGTCGCTCTCGATGACCCTGAATCCTCGTATCTTCCTCAACTTTCCGATCAAATCGTCTTCCATCTACAACCTCATGGTGAATCCGAGCGATCCGGCGGGTCCGGCAGATCCGGACAGTTCTTCCGCCGTAATCTCCCCCCGCTCCTCGATCTTCAAATCCGCGACCACTGCCGTGAGAGGACCCTCTCGCAAGAGTCCGATCATCTCATCGATCGCCTCATCCTGCCCATGGATCAGAGTCTCGACGCTGCCGTCGGGCAGGTTCCTGACCCAGCCGCGGATGCCGAGACTCTTTGCGCGAGCGATCGTGAAGTAGCGGAATCCTACGCCCTGCACCCTGCCGGTTACGATGATGTGGATGGTCTTCATGTTGTTCATGTTGTTCATGTTGTTCATATCGTTCGTGTCGCTCATGTATGGGCACAATCCGGTGTGCTGACGTGGAGGCAACCAATTTCGCTGTTCGACAGTTCAAACGTCTTTATTGAATATCAGTGTTACTGACACACTGCCGACCTGATCGGATCGTCGATACCATCATCGACCGCGCCCCGCCCGGCGCACCACCCCCGCCGCCCGCGATTCAACGAGACCTGGTATGAAACAGGAGTTGAGCTTGGGAATCGCAACAGGTCTATTGTTCCAAAGACGGGTTTTTTCGGTATTTCCGAAGAGGAGTGGTGCCATGACAATTCAAGTACCAATCCAAAGACAGAACCACGCATCAGCAGAATGACCAGAGCTTACCCAAACATTCACACCCCGCCCTTGCAGAGCACCCCTGACTCCATATCCTCTTCAAAACACTCTCTCTCCGATTTTAGCCCGAGAGCCATCTTCAATCTCCGCGACGTGTACTTCGGGATCAGTTCGAGCGTCCGCTTCAGGTACCATTTCGGGTACCGTCTGATGATGTTGTTTGAGAGATACCATTTCAGACCGTAATAATCGACATTCATCTTCCAGACGATGTATTGCAGTTCATCTGTACTCAGGTGCTTTGTTTTTACGTTTGCGTAGATTCCATCGTATCTCGTGACATCATCGGGATTTGTGACGAGCCCCATCTCGATTAACTCCTTGCGAAGTACCGTCTTCGGATACGGAGTCATGATGTAGAAGATCGGGACATCGAGCTTCAGTTTCTTTGCGAGTTCGTAGTTCCTGCGCACGTCCTCCGCGGTGTCCTCCGGGTTCCCGCTGATGATCCCGCCGGAGACGATGATTCTGTGCTCGCGCAGGTACGAAACAGCCCTCTCCGAATCGGTCGCCATCCCGGTCTTTCCGAAGAACTCGATGTTTCTCGGGAGCGCATTCTCGATTCCGAGAAAGACCCCGTCAAATCCGGCTTTTGCCATCAGGTCCACGACCTCCTTGCTTTTTGCAATCCCGCTCGTACTCGCCTGCGTCTGGTAGTAGATGTCATCGAGCCCCGCGTCGATTATCGCCTCGCAGAGACGCTTCATCCTTTTTGTGTTGAGCGTTATGTTGTCGTCAACAAAGAAGATGTTCTGCGCGCCGTGCGCCTTCGCGTCAGCGATGTCCTCAATCACGCGCTCGATTGTGTACGTTCTGAAGCTGCGCCCGTACATGCGGTCGATGCTGCAGAACTTGCAGCCCTGCGTGCAGCCCCTGCTCGTCTCAACGACGTCTACCGTGTGGCAAAATCCGTAGAACCCTTTCTTGAGCAGTCTTGCACCCCGATCCGGTAGTCTGATCTCGGATAGGTCAAGAAGCGGGCGTGGCGGGTTGTGCTTCATGGTCATTGTGCCATCGCCATCTTTGTTTTCCCGGTAGGACAAGCCAGGAACACCGTCGTACTGCGGATCCGGGAGACTCATGGTCGCAACAAGCTCTCTAAATGTTGCTTCCCCCTCGCCGCGCATGATAAAATCGATGTACGCAAGGTCCGGACTCCCAGCAATCTCCTTGTACTCGAGTGTTGGATGATACCCGCCGAAGACGACTTTGACATTGTCGTACTCCGCAACGATCTTTGCGATCTCAAGCATTCCCGCGTACTGGAAACTCATGCAACTGAGCCCAACGAGATCGACGTGGTACTTTTCGATTGTTCTGCGCACGAATTCGTGGGGGTCGTCCGCAACGTTCAGGTCAGCTACCTTCACATCGCAGAGATCGTTTATGTTCCCGGCAATCGACGTGATTCCGAGATTCGGAATTCTCGCGACGAAATCGAAGTCGCGCTGGACATCCGGTGAGGCGAGCAAGAGGACGCTTGTCAATGGTAACACCTTTATTTCTGTTGAACTCTGGTTTTGGGGGACTGGATATTAACCTGTTGGGACTGGTTTTAGGTCTTTTGGTTGGCAGTGATCTGGACTCTCTGATATCGCGGGTGGCACCACATGAGCCACATCAGGTTGACCATCCATTCAGGCACACTGGTATCGGTTTTGCAGAGTTCTTCAGGTTAGTTAAAAACTCCTCCAAAAAGGGGGGATTACCGTTTAAAACGGCAACATTCCCGATTCTGTCATTTCACGCGCTACAGAACCATCAGCACCTTGAAGATGACGATCGCAGAGAAGACGAGGAGGAGCGGGATGTTGTGCATCTCAAGCGTGCTCGATGCCCACCTGTTCCACCACTTCGACTCAACCATGATCTCGGCAACAGAGAGCGATGCGATCAGGGAGATCGTGGCTAACATGCCACCTATCGCGATCTGTTCGATTGCAAGGATGTGCTGCACGTTTGCGAGGGTGGTTACTGTCAACATGTGGTTATCTTCGTCTCCCGAGTGCGATTGCGCCGATCAGTCCGATTGCTGTGAGGATGATGGTCGGAAGTTCCGGGACTGGTGCTACGAAGCCGCCGCCACCGCTGACGCCGACGGAGTCAAGACCGTCAATACTGTCGTTATATGTTAAGAAGGGGGATATGCCAAATGCATTTACAACGATGTCATACGTCTTTTGGTTGCCATGCGGAATGCTGCCCCAGATCAGGATCGGGGATTCACTACAACCACTGCTGTTAGTTATGAAGAAGTCCACTTTTGTCCATGGGTGCTCATGCCACCACGCGTCAGAAGGATCCTCACTGATATTGAAACTATCACCATCACCCACCAGATGATCCTGTATAATAACATAATACCACCCATTACTCCTGAGACCTGTAGCGGTTATATATACCGAATCGCCCGTGACGAACTCTTCTTTCTGATTGCCGTCCGCATCGCACGAAATCACATTTGGAGGTGAGCAGCACGTAACTTCTGACGACGCGCTCGACGGCAATGCTGATAAAACAACCGCCGCCACAACGATCGAAATGATCAGTCGATTGAGTCTCATCGCGGCACCGCCCCTACAAACTTCAAAACTCTTGCCAGACTCCAGTTTATCAGTATATCCCGTTCGGTTCATAATTACCTCCATACCGGGTCACGTTCACCCAATACCAACAGTGGTCAACCGAATCCTTTATAAACCTTTTGAATTATCGCGCCACACATGCATGACCTGTCTATCTGCCATTACCACAAAAAATAAAAAGGTGGTGGCGAAGGCGTCTGCCTTCACCTCTTCCGTCTTCCAAGCGCAACCAGGCCGACAAGCCCGATGCCGACAAGCGCGATGGTGGGAAGCTCCGGAGCCGGATTTGCCGACGCAGTGATCTGGGCATGTACACTGCTATCGGTTCCATCATCGCTTACTACAATAGAACAATCCGTGCCCTGTTCCATATCCTCGTCCGGTGTGACCTCCAGCGTAAACGTGTACCACTCGCCTGCGTCCTCTGGCTTCCACGCGATTGAAGCGGTTGGTGCACACGACGTGGTTTCGGGCATTGGTGCAACACCCATCGGCTCAGTGTCCGCGGTCATCTTCGCAAGCAATTTGCCATTCTGCGTATTGAACCAGATGGAATGCCATTCTCCAACTGCACTCGTTCTCACAGAAACCGTATAAACACCAGTTGTTCCAGGGACTATCGTCTGTTCCATAGGCTCTACACGTATCTCGCTCGAACTGGCTGGCGCAACCATCGCGCTGGCACCACCAGCCACAACCAGTGTCATCAAAAGCGATAACACTGTCATCTGTCGATATCTTTTCATCTTTCTTTCCTCCCTACCCTCACCGAGACCAGCAGTGATCTCGATACAAACTAATCCACTCAATCGTTCATAAGCATTTCGGTTCGTCCGCCCGCAGGCACTTCGCAAATCCACTATACCCCATCCGCGTGGCGCACGGCGCATGGCGGCGCGGGTTTCTCGAGACCTAACTCGGATGATGCCGGATTGGCAGAGGATGCCGGATTGGCAGAGGATGCCGGATCGACAGATGCAGCGATCCCAACGCCCTTAAATATCTTCAGTTGCAGCTATATATTGAGGGATCGCAATTGAAGAATCGCAGGAAGATGTCGTCGGTAATCGCTATGGATCACCTGCGCAAACTCAATCTCGACTACATTGAACACTGGGTTCCGTACAGCATCCTGATCGGTCTGGCTTCCGGTGGGTGCGCTGCGATCTTCTACGCGCTGCTATGCATTGTGTCGCACTGGGTACTCGGAGGCATCGGGCATTACTACTGCACCCCAACCGGTTGCGAGCATTCGCTACTGCCGATATCCATAGTCGCACCGCCCGGCGCGCTTGCGGACCCACACACGTGGTTTCTCGTAGGACTGCCAGCCATAGGTGGGATTGTTGTTGGCATCATCACGTATCTGTATGCGCCGGAGGCGGTGGGCGAGGGAACCGATGCGGCGATCGATTCATATCATCAGAATAAAGGAGTAATCCAAAGCAGGATTCCGATCGTCAAGACGATTGCCTCCACGATCACCATCAGCACCGGCGGGAGCGCGGGGAGAGAAGGACCGATCACGCAGATCGGTGCCGGTTTCGGGTCATATCTTGCAGATAAACTGAAACTCGACGACAAGGGTCGCAGGATGATGCTGATATGTGGTGCGGCAGGCGGGATCGGTAGCGTCTTTCGTGCACCGTTCGGAGGTGCTCTATTCGCAATCAGTGTGCTGTATAAACGTGATTCGGAGTTTGAATCGCTTGTTCCTGCGTTCATATCATCGATAATCGCGTACACGGTCTTCTCCTCAATCTTTGGCTGGGGTTCTCTCTTCATAACTCCTGAGTACACGTTCACCCATCCATCCGAACTGATCTTCGATGCATTGCTCGGCATCCTCTGCGGTCTCGTCGGAATCGTGCATATCAAGACGTTTCACGGAATGCGCGACTTCTTCGGAGCACTCAGGATACCGAATTACGTTAAGCCGATGATCGGCGGTCTCCTGCTTGGGCTGCTCGTCCTGTTCATGCAGCAGACCTGCGGATCCGGCTACGAGATCTTTGGAGGGGGCTATGAGTCGATACAATCCGCAATCGATGGAACACTGACGTTGGAAGTTCTGGTACTGCTTGTCATAGCCAAGATGCTTGCCACGTCGTTCACACTTGGTTCCGGTGGCAGTGGTGGTGTCTTCGCACCATCGCTCGCGATCGGTGGCACACTCGGTGGCGCGTTCGGGATACTGGCGCACGCGCTCTTCCCCGGGATAATCGGCGAGTTGCAGGCGACATCGTTCGTCTTGATCGGGATGGCAGCGATGCTTGCTGGTGTTGCGCACGTTCCGATCGCTGCGATTGTCATGGTCTCAGAACTCACAGGAAATTACAATCTGCTGCCGCCCTTGATGTTCGCCTCGACCCTTGCGTATCTTGTTTCAAGCAACTGGACGATCTACGAGAAACAGGTACCAGCGAGGGTGGATTCGCCGGCGCACCGCGAGGAACTGACGATTGACATTTTGGAGGGTGCAACTGTTCACGATGCAATGCATGTTGACGTCATGTCCGTGCACCCGTTAAACAGCGTTCAGACGGTGCTCAACCTGATCGACAAGTACGGGCACATCGGGTACCCCGTGATCGACGAAGGTTGCCTCGTCGGAGTTGTCACGTTCAGGGATGCGGAGCAGGTGCCGCCCGAGGATCGCGAGGTTGTGCGCGTGGAAGAGGTCATGGCGACGACGGTGCTTGTGACGTATCCGGATGAGTCGCTTGAGGACGCGCTGCGCAAACTGGTTCTAAACGACATCGGAAGGCTTCCGGTGGTCGATTCCAGTGATCCCAGGAAGGTGGTCGGGATTCTCACGAAATCCGACATCATACGGCTCCATGCGCAGTTGAGTTGACAGCTCTATCATGGCATCTGCATCCGCACACACCCCCATAGCCACATCCACATCCGCATGACCACAACGTATTTCAACACCCAACAAGGAGTGAAATCGCGAATAATGCAATACCTATCCGAATTTACGAGGTGCAATCTCTGCGAATGGCGATGCGGGACAAACCGGCTCGAAGGCGAGCATGGCGTGTGTAGGGCAGGCATGCCACATATCGCATACACGATGCTCTCAAAGACGCTTCATAGTTACGCAGTCACCATGCTCGGATGCTCTTTCCGGTGCATCTACTGCAACGCATACAGAATATCGCAGTATCCTGATGCGAACTGGTTCTACCGGGGCTATGTGGCGCCGGATGCGCTCGCGGCGGAGGCGATGTCCAAAATGTTGCCGGACACCGACAAGATCAGTTTCACGGGAGGCGAGCCGACGATCAATATGCCCTACATCGAGGAGGTGGTTCGGGAGATGCGAGAACGTTATCCGGATATCGGCGTCGGAATCGCAACCAATGGTTTCTGTACACCTAAGACGCTCCGGCGGGTGGCTGATATATCAACGTCGATCTCTTATGAGATCAAGGCGTATGACGACGATGTACACCGGATGCTGACAGGCGCGCCATCTGGGCCCGTTCTCAGGAATGCGAGGAGCCTTGCAGAAGTTGCAAGAGATGAGATCCGCGTATTCAGAACAGTGGTGATACCGGGCATAACCGAGCACCAGATCACGAAGATCGCATCATTCATCGCAGACCTTGATCCGTCGATACCGTATCGATTGATCGGGTTCAGACCGAATTTCATACTATACTACCATCCCGGACCGGGGCAGGATATGATGGAGGATCTGACTGAGCAGTGCAGGGGTATCGGGCTCACCGATGTTGCGTGGTCAGGCTATTATCCGCAGGGAGTGCCAGCCTCAACCAGCAGCAGTGGCGGCGGTGGCGGCGACGACGACGAGGGCAGCGACGGTGAAGCGGAAGTCGCTGCGCAGTATCTCAGGCGTGCTGGCTGCTCCAAAGACCCGAGATCATGCGGGGACTGTGAACTTGTGGATCAGTGTCCGGCATGCCTGCTCGAGCCGTGGGGTTAAAGATAAATCGCCAGGACGAGGAATGATACTGCGAAATGGGATGCGCTTAATACCATTCGGTCAAAAAGGTGTTTTCGTGGATGTCTGATAACAAATTCGATATAAGAACACTGGAAACATGGCTCTGGGAGGCTGCCTGTAAGATTAGGGGGGATCGATGCGCGCAAGGGCATAAGGGCATAATCACGCATTTCACTTTCACCGTGCTCTATGCAAAGCATCATTAAAGACGTCGTAACCTCAATCTGTAGAGAGGGCGAAGAATATGGAGAAACACCCGAAGAAAACTCTCGATACGGACTTCCGATACCAGATAAGAGACAAAATCGAGAGGATCACATCTCCTGACGATCTATTTAACCTATTCAGAGACCTGGATTACCCTCAAAGTTCTATCCTCGACCCGTCTTTTAAACGAGATATCGAGGGTTTCGATTTTGCCAAAGACGAAAAAGCCAAAATTAAAGATATTTACACGATATTGAGTCTGGATGATAAACTTCCTGTATTTCTTGTAGAGACCGAATCTATGAGTCCTTCCTTTGTAAGATATATCTCAAAGGTGTTTGCAGAGCGATACCTCAGGCTATTGATCATTTTTACTGTAGACTACAGCGAACTGTTATTCGTATTCCCGGAATTTGAAAAGGTGAAAATCGGAAAGCATAAGCTAAAATTGTCAAAACTTCTCTTAAATAAACAGGAACTGTACTACACCGATATAGATACGGTTGCAAAACTTAGATTCAATAAAGACTGGAATAACTGGAGGGACGCATGGCTGGGCTGGAAAAAGGCTTTTAGTGTTTCAAGGGTAACAGACGAATTCTTTGAGGATTACAAGAAACGATTCTTCCGAATCAGAAACCATCTCGTTGATGGCAGTATCTCGACAAAAGACGCCCATGAATTCACCCTCCAGTTCCTCAACCGGACAATGTTCATATATTTCATCTCCAAAAAAAGATGGCTGAACAACGATCCGAAATTTATGGATTGGTTCTGGGGTTTGTATAAAAAAGGGGTGCGAGATGGTCAAACAGAGAAAGACAGTTTTTACAAAGACTGGCTCGGTGTGCTTTTCTTTGAATCGTTCAACAATATATTCTTTGACTCGGAAAACCTGCCTGAAGAAGTAAAGAAGGTTTTGAGAGCAACGCCATTCCTGAACGGCGGTCTTTTCAAGGAAACTGATCAGGATAAACTCGGTATTTCCCTCGAAGATGAATTTATCAGCGATGTTATGGGTTTTTACAATAAATACAACTTTACAATCAAAGAAGATGTTCCACTGGATGTTGAAGTTGCAGTTGACCCGCAGATGATAGGATATGTTTATGAGTCGCTGGCAAACGTCGCCGAAGAGATTTACGACCGAAATGATATGGGCATCTTCTACACTCCACGGGTTGAAGTAGATTTCATGGTTCGCAGAACCATCACCGAATTCCTTGCAAAGCATCTCGATGACGTTCCCAGAGAGATCATCTATGATTTTGTTTTTGACGCAGAGAAAGAGAAGTCCAGAAAATTCTTCACAGACCAGAGGATGTGGCACACACTTGAAGACGTACTTGAGAATCTCTCCATTGTAGACCCCGCCTGCGGTTCAGGTGCTTTTCTCGTAGGTCATCTTATTGCCCTGACAGAACTGTACAGGGAAGTATACAAAAATATTGGTCTTCAACGTACAGATTTTGATATCAAAAAAGGGATCATCGGAAAGTCCATTTACGGTGTGGATGTGATGCCGTGGGCTGTACATGCTGCAGAGTTGAGACTGTGGCTTCAACTGATCGTGGAGGCGGATCTTAAACCGAAGGATCTGAAGACTCGTCCGCTTCTTCCGAATCTGAACATGAATCTGAGGGTTGGGGATTCTCTGGTACAGGAGATCGGGGGTATCAATCTCCATTTGAGGGATGCTGATGCAACGCCTATCATCAAAAAGAAACTGAATGCTCTAAAAGCTGAAAAAGAGAAATATTACCACAACTATCCTGATGCCAGGTTCAAATCCAAGGAAGCGCTGGAAAAGGAAGAGATACGGATCTTTATCGAGATTGTGGATGAGCAGATCCGGGGGATAGACGAGAAGGTTGAGGACATAGACAAAAGATCCAAACACATACAGCTGGATTTATCAGGAAATGAAACCGGTATTTCCAGAGAAGAGAAAGAGAAACTCAGAAACAAGAGAAAGAAACTTGTCGAAGAGAAGGAAACGCTTGAAAAGGTCAAGGTAGAGATAGAAGTTCCTGAGAAGAAGCCTTTTGTATGGGAGATTGCTTTTTCGGAGATTTTTGGGGAGAAGGGTGGTTTTGATATCGTGATTGGAAACCCCCCGTATGTGAGGCAGGAGAAGATCTCCCCGCCGAATAGGATGAAGGTAGAGATTACAAAGGATGATCGAACCGGATACAAGGACAAACTTGTCAGGTCAGTTACCGCGCTCTTTCCGGTTGTCGAGAAGATCAGCAAGAAGAGCGATTATTACGTTTACTTCTACTTCCACGGGCTGGGGCTCCTGAACCCCCGTGGAACGTTCTGCTTCATCACATCAAACTCGTGGCTGGATGTGGACTATGGAAAAGGATTGCAGGAGTTTCTGCTGAAGTATGTGCCGATTCATGCCATCTATGACAATCAGGTCAGTCGCAGCTTCGAACATGCGGACGTGAACACGGTAATCGCGCTCTTCGGCGCGCCAGTGATCAGAGGAGGCATCGTCAAAGAAGGATCGGTCCAGAGCAGGCTGGACGATCCGGATTACAGAGGCGGCATCGAGTGGCCCCTGCTGTCGCATACAGCCCGTTTTGTGATGTTCAAAAAACCGTTTGAGGAAGTATCGAACGTTGGAAACCTTTTGAGGATGGAGCGGGCTGACGAGATTGTGAAAACGGATGAGTACCGTGTCTTTCCTGTCGGGCAGGGTGCCCTTCTGGAGGATGGCTGGGAGTATCCTGAAGATTATGACAAGAAGCAGGGACGGTTCAGGAAAGGGAGATATGCTGGCAACAAGTGGGGCGGGAAGTACCTGCGGGCGCCGGATATTTTCTTTACGATTCTTGAGAAGGGGGCAGGGAAGCTTGTTAGGCTGGGGGAGATTGCGGAGGTTCGATTCGGAATTAAGACAGGGGCGAATGAGTTTTTCTATCTCGATGACGAGGCGCAGAAGAAATGGCAGATCGAAGAGGAGTTTTTGAAACCGGTGATAAAGTCACCAAAGGAGTGTAAATCGATTGTGATTAATCCAGGGGATTTGAAGTATAAAGTTTTTATGTGTCATAAGTCGAAAGAGGAACTGGTGGGGACAAAGGCGTTGAAATATATCGAATGGGGGGAATCTCAAGGTTTCCATGAAAGACCCACTTGTGCAAGCAGGGGGATGTGGTGGGAGTTAAATAAGCAAGAAAAGCAAGATTATCTTTTTTTGCGGTTCCGTGACAAGAGGAATTGGACACCTATACTTCCAGATGAAGCCAATGTGTTAATTGGGGATGTTGTATTTGTTGGAAAATTTGATCCATACAAAAAATGGTCTCTGGGTTTAATTTTAAATTCTACAATTGGAATACTGATAAGCGAAACTTATGGACGAATAAATTTGAGAGAGGGTTTATTAACGACGTATGGTCCTGAAATATTGAATTTTGTTATTTTGAATCCTGTTTTTGTTGATAACAATAAATGTGAAGAGGTTTTGGTCGCGATGAATGTGCGCCCGGTCCAATCCACCTTCGCTGAACTCGGCTTGGTTCTTTGGGGGAGGGGGCGCTAAAAACGCCAGTATATGAAGTAAAAGATTTGCTCATTCCAAAAGTGAGAGACATAAAAGATATTGAAAAACTATTTAGTCAAATATCAAAACGAGATATTCAATCCATCATCACCGAACTCGGCTTCGACCCCGCAAAACCCATCCGCGAGCAGGAGCCTGAACCCCTGCCCGACAGAAAAGCACTGGATGATGTGGTCTTTGACGCTATCGGCTTAACGGACGATGAGCGGAAAGAGGTTTACTGGGCGGTGGCTGAACTGGTGAAGAACAGGCTTGATAAGGCGAGGAGTGTGGGGAGATGAAACTCCTGACCCACAAACAGCGAATCCTCCTGAAAGTAGTGGAAAGCCTATCAGAGAACGAGAACTCATCCAGATTCATGCTCGTAAAAACTCTCTTTCTGCTCGCCCAGGAGGAAACTGTGGGGCGTCTCATCAAGTTCTATAACTTCTTTCCCTATAGGTACGGTCCTTTTTCCAATGTATGTTACGCTGACCTCTATAAACTCGAACAGGCTGGGCTCCTGGCAGAAGACGGAACGCACCTGACACCGACTGAAGCAGGAAGAAAAGCTGCCGCCAGTGCAGACCGCAAGGCGTCTATGAAAGTAAAACGAGTCACCAGCAGGTTCAATTCCGACCGTGAGATAAGAGAATATGTATACAGTAAATACCCTGAATACACGGTGAAGAGTGAGATTGTCCCTGCCACCAGAAATAAATGCCCCCCCGCTCTTTTCACAATCGGCTACGAGGGCAGAGACATCGATTCCTTCCTGAACACCATGATAAAAAACCAGATAGACCTCCTGATCGATGTCAGAAAGAACCCTTTCAGCATGAATTTCAGTTTTACAAGAAGCAAACTGGAGAATTATCTGGGAAAAGTGGACATCGGGTACACCCACATCCCTGAACTCGGGATCGACGGAGAATCAAGAAAAAATCTCGTAACCAGAAGGGACTACCAGATGTTATTCAAGCGATATGAAGCCACGACACTGAAAGAACATCCTGAAGAGGTAGAGCGAATCATCGGATTGGGTGAAGATCACAGGGCGGCTCTCTTATGCTTCGAAGCAGATGTAAACCTGTGCCACAGAGGTGTTATTGCCAGTCAAATCGAAATGCAGCAAAATAAGGAGGTAATTCACCTTTGAAAGAACAAATCCTTGTGCTGGTCAGAGCAACGCCAGAACAAAGCAGGAAACACGACCATCTGGTGTGCGTAGCTGGAATAAATGAGAACAACCAGTGGAGGCGGTTGTATCCTTTCAGGTTCAGTTACGGGGAGGGACTGATCGATTTCAGGAAAAGAGACCTGATAGAAGTTACTCTTGCAAATCCGGACAACGATAAAAGAAGAGAGAGCAGAAAGGTTATCCATCACCAGAATATGAGCTCACGATTAACCGATGAAGAGGTGCGGGAGCGGATTTTACCACTGGTCTCTTCCATCGAAAAATTAAGTGAAGAGAACGCCAGTCTTGGCGTGATCAAACCCGAATTGCAGGGAATCGATGTAACAGTGAACAGCACTGATATTTATGATGAACAGACCTATTTTTCCATCGCAGGCGATTATCTGGAGCGTCGAGAACGGGTGAAGATGCCTGTGGAACTGAAGTATCGCTTCAGATGCAGGGATGAACCAGAATGCAGAGGTCATAACATAATCTTGATCGACTGGGAATTAAACGAACTGGCAAGAAACGTCATGCGGAGAGAAAATGACCGGAAGGTCATAGAAGAGAAGATAAAAGCGAGATTCTTCGATTTCATGAAGACGAGGGACATGTACTTCTTCATGGGAACGCATTTTCGATTTGGTTCCTGGTTGATCATAGGGATATTCTATCCGCCTCAGCCCAATCCACATAATATCCACCCACATAGAACCGTTCAACTGAAACTTACCGAGGACTAAATATGCCAGTACCACGCGAGATAATCGATAACAGCGAAGATAACAGGCTCTCAACCTTTCTCAAAGAGACGCTCAGGGATTCAAATGAGGTAAATTTCGATATAGCAACAGCCTTCTTCAACGTTGGAGCTTATGCCATATTGCGCGAGGAACTGGACGGTGTAAACAGTTTCCGTCTTCTCATTGGCAGGGCACCCGAGATAAAAACCGACCGCACATTTGGGGATGAACTGTTATTCAGGGTTAAAAACGAGATCGAAGGATTCGACCTGATCACGGATTGCGAGGATTCGGTCAAATCGCTGATCGACTTTCTCAAAAAAGACAACGTGGAAGTGAAAATATACGAGGGTGGCTTTCTCCACGGCAAAGCGTATATCTTCGATGATCTGGTGATCGTAGGCTCTTCAAACTTCACAGTCGCAGGTCTGACACACAACACCGAACTCAACTCTGTATCCCTTCAGGCAGCAGCCCAGTACACAAGGAGAGAGTGGTTCGAGAAGTTCTGGAATCACGAATGTACCAGAGATTTCAGGGAAGAACTGATACAGATACTTGAGGATTCGAGATTCGGAACCAACGAATACACTCCATATCAGGTCTACATCAAATCTCTCTATGAGTTACAGAAAGACGAGATTAGATGGGGTGAAGAGGATGGCGATCCGGATCGACCACGTTCTATGGTGGAGTTGACCGAATTTCAGGCAGATGCGGTCACCCGGATCCTTTCGCGGCTTGAAAAATATGGCGGAGTGCTTGTTGCAGATTCAGTGGGAATGGGAAAGACGTGGCTCGCTAAAAAGATCATTGAAGAGTTTGGTTTCTATCAACGAAAGAGGTTTCTTGTAATATGTCCCGCACAACTCAGGGAGATGTGGCGCAGCGAGGTCAAGGATCTGATACTTACCGAGAGTATTATGTCGCTGGAAGAACTTGCATCTGAAGAATATTTGCAGAAAGCAAGAAGAGCAACGTCGGAAAGACTTGAGGATGTTGAACTCATAGTGGTAGACGAAAGCCACAACCTGAGGAATCCCCTGTCCAATAAATGGGAGAACTTCTTTACACTCGTATATGACCATATAGCAAAAGATGGTAGAAGACCGTACATAGTGTTCCTCACCGCAACACCCATCAACAACACCATCTGGGACCTCTACTGGCAGTTGATGCTCCTTGTGGGCATGAACAAAACAGCCTTTATCAGGGAGAACATTTCCGATCTTTTTGATTTCTTCAAACTGGTGGACAAACTGGAAGATCCGTCTCTGTTGAGCGATGTTTTGAATGAGATATCAATCAGGCGCACAAGAGACTACATAATAAAGAACTATCCAGATGCGACAATAAAGAATAAAAAGATAAAATTTCCAAAAAGAGAGCTTGAAAACGTTGATTATCGCCTCAATGATGCCTATATGGGTATGTATAACGAGATATCAGATATAATCACCAACAAATTAAAAATGCCCAATTACCATCTGCTGCAATACAAGAAGGAAGAGAAACTCACCAGAAACGAAGAATTTGATCTCGGCAGGATGATAGCTCTGGAAGGTATCTTCAGGACGATCCTTTTAAAGAGACTTGAATCCAGTATTGAGGCTTTTAGAAGAAGTATACGAAAACATATTACATTTCTTATAAATCTCAAGAAGTATATGGAAAACGGAAAGTTGCTGACCAAAAAATCTTTTAATAAGTATCTGATGATGCTGGATGAGGAAATAGACGAAATATCAGAAGAACTGGAAGATTTTGACTTGACCGCATATAGGATGGAGGAGATTTTTGAGGACATAGATCACGATATACGGATGTTTGAAAGTATCTCTGATCGGATAAAAGATATCAGTCCGGACGAAGATGCGAAACTTCGAAAATTGGAGGAGTTGTTGCTTAAATTCAGTGGTGATGAACAGGTAATTGTATTCTCGTACTACGCCGATACAACTGACTATATTTTTAATAATATATCTAATTCAAGTAATTTTAAAAATCTGAACGTGGTCAAGATATGCGGCACAACTCCCTCAAAGCAGAGAATGGAAATCGTAAAAGAGTTCACTGATAAGAACATAGATATCCTTTTCAGCACGGACGTGCTTTCCGAAGGGCAGAATCTGCAATCCGCAAGGATCCTCATAAATTACGATCTGCACTGGAACCCAACAAGAATGATTCAAAGAGCTGGGAGAATTGATAGGATTGGGTCACCTTATGACAAAATTTTCATCCACAACTTTTTCCCTGAACAGGAACTGGAAGATCTCCTCAAACTGGTGGCGATTCTTCAGCAGAAGATAATCAATATAGATGACTCCATAGGGCTTGATCAGACCATATTAGGCGAAGAAATCCATCCCAAGGTATTTGGGACGATCAGACGGATAAAGGATAAAGATGATTCACTTCTTGATGAACTCGAAGAGGAATTATTCGGCGGAGGTGAAAAATTCTATCAGCCTCTGAAGGACTTTTCCAGAGAAATGGCACTCGATGAACTGGAAAAGTTGCCACACGGGATTTATAGTGGGCTGGAAACTACTAAAATGAGAGGTATATTCTTTTATTATAAGTATGCTGATGACTTTCATTTCTGGTATCTCTATGATCTAACTACTATGGGCATCATCAAAACGAAGAGTTCAATCGTGGACTTTATTTCATGTGATAAAAATGAAGCGAGAGTAATCCCTGATTTTTTTGATAGAATATACGAGATTAATGGAGAGGTGTTGAGTGATATCGAACTGACATACAAGGAGATAGAACAAAAACAGAAGATTGATACGTCTTTGCCAGAGATTATACGAGATAAAAGCACAAAGTTCATCCAGACCATCATCAAAGAACTGGACATAGAAGTCAATAACTACTTCTTCGAGTTTCCTGAAGATAGGACGCCTGAAGAAAAATGGGAACAGGTAAAAGAAAGAATGTTGAAGATACCTCTCACCAAACGACGGCTCAGAGAGATCAGGAAATTATGGCGAGAGTATCAGAAGTCAGGGGACTGGAAAAAATTGATGGGAAGACTTGATGATTTTTTTAAGAGAAAGGAAGAGCGCCACATAGAGCCTTTAGAGCCATACGATCCGGATTTATTGAAACTGGTAGTGATCGATTTTATCTCATGACTGCAACTTCACAATCTCATGACCGCGAAGATAAGAGTAAATCACTTGGAGATGCCGCAATGAAACAGATAGTACACCCAAAGCCCCTATCCGCGGATGGGATACTCGCAGATGCCACAAATATAATAGCAAAGTACCTCCCCGACGCACGAATCTTTCTTTTCGGGTCAAGAGCGAAAGGCGATGCCACAGAGACCTCTGATTTTGATATAGCAGTCGATGCAGGATCAAAAATATCGCTTGGTGTGATAGCAAAGATAAGAGGCGAGATCGATGAACTGCGCACTCTTAAAAGTATAGATGTAGTCGATCTGAATCGAGTGAATCCAAATTTTAAAACAATTATACGCAAAAGCGGGGTGAATATCTATGATTGAGGCAAAAGTGCAGCTTGAAAATTTTGAGAACGCAACAAAAAGGCTCAGAGCCGCTCTGGAGGGTACGACCATGACCACAATCGAAACCATAGCAGAACACAAAAAAGAGATAGAGAAAAGGTATGGGGTAAAGAAAATAGGCGTATTCGGATCGTACGCGAGAAGAGAGCAGAAAGAGACGAGTGATATCGATCTGCTTGTGGAATTCGACAAACCAACCTTTGACAACTTTATGGATCTGCTCTTCTTTCTCGAAGACCTATTCGGAAAAGATGTAGACCTGATCACTACCAGAGGCATGAGTCCGTATATCAGACCTGAGATAGAAAAGGAGGTGGTGTGGTGTGAATAAAGACGATACTCCGTCCGAAATTCTCTGATCGGGTGAACACGTAAATGAACGAACGCACAAAAAACTTCCTGCGAGAGAAATTCAAGGAATATTACCTCGAGTACCCGATCCAGCTACCGCCAGACTTCGAGCACCGGGAATGGGGCTTCATCCTCTTTGATGCGCTGCCGAAGATCGTGATGCGCAGGCATACATCATTCCACTCACGTCCGGAAGCACTTGAATACCTGCGGAGCATGGCTCCAGCGCACGCGTTCTCATCGGTCGCGTATTACGAGCACCCCGGGGCTGGCACGATGGCAGACAAAAACTGGCTTGGAGCAGACCTGATCTTTGATCTGGACGCAGACCACCTCCCGGATGCGCCGGGGTCATATCCTGCGATGCTTGCGCGGGTCAAGAGTGAGACCATGAGACTGCTCGATTTTCTGACAGATGACTTCGGGTTTTCAGAGGAAACAATGGATATTGTCTTCTCCGGAGGGCGCGGGTACCATGTTCATGTGCGCGACCCGATGGTGCGGACGCTCGAGAGCGCGGAACGGCGGGAGATTGTGGATTATGTGAGCGGGGCAGGGCTTGCAATTAAGCCCACGTCCATTGCTTCGTCGATTTCAGAGATTCCGAAAGAAACGCGGCACGGATGGAGTCGCAAGATCAATCGGTGGATTGTTGGATATTTGCAGGCTCTCAAGGATCCTGAAACCGCGGTGAACAAACTGCAGGAACTGGACGGCATTGGGGCGATGAAAGCAAAGAAACTGGTTGACGGCGGGCTTCTCGATTCTGTTAGCGATGCGAACATCGGACGCATCAGGAACGGAGAGATTAAATTTCTTGCAGGGGTTCCGAAATCACTCTGGAACCGGTTGATTCTGAAAGCCATGCAGGAGGTCAGGGCAAGTGTCGATGAACCGGTCACAGGCGACATAAAACGGCTGATCCGGCTTCCCACGTCCCTGCACGGTGGATCAAGCCTGCGGGTCGTCCCGCTGACGCTTGCGACGATTGAGCGGTTCGATCCGCTGACAGACGCCGTCGTCTTCTCCGATCGGGAGATTGCGGTCACGGCTGATAAGCCAGCAGCCTGCGACCTTCGCGGGAGCCATTTCGAGATTGCGGAGGGCGTGAACACGGTTCCCGAGTGCGTGGGCGTGCATCTGATGTGTCGGGGGGCTGTGGAGTACGTTAAAGTGCTATGAAAGCAGCCCCAATTTCATTAATCTCGACTTGATGCCGCCCCTTTGCCGCCCGAATAGTCCCATAAGCTCTTCGATGGTTTTGCCAGCTTTGTAGTCAGCGGTTAACATTTCATCTTCGTCCTCTGTCCACGGCTCATACGCTCGCGGATGGGTTTCTTGAATCTTCTTTACCGAGTATGCTCCGGATTTATCAGAATACGCCTCTTCTTCGATGGGAAAAGGTGGCGCATGTTCGCGTTTCTCACAGTAACTAATTATTTCATTTAAAAACAGTTCCCCGTATGTCTCCAACTTGCTTTCACCGACACCTACAATCGTCCGAAAGTCTGATCGATTTCGCGGGAAATATGTCGCCATCTCTATCAAACTTGAGTCATGGAAAATGATGTACGGCGGCATACTGGCATCATCGGCAAGTTTCTTTCTCAAACTCCTTAAAATTTCAAATAAGTCGTGATCGAAACTACCATCAACATCCTTTTGCAATATCTTAACTTCTTCTTCCGGTTTTGTCAACAAAACCCCTTTAGCCCCGGATAAAATATCACAACCATCCGGTGTCAGTTTTATGATCGGGTACCTGTCACCTTCCGACTTCAGGTAACCAAGTCGAACGAGTTCCTTTGTAAAAGCCTGCCACTGCTTCTTTGAGTATTCCTTCCCATCACCATGAGCGGCTACAATATTGTGCCGGTTGCGGATTATCTTTTGAATCCTCGAACCGCACAAAATATCAGCTATATAATTTATTCCAAATCTTTCGCCTATCTGGGAAACACACGACACGATCTTTTGAGCGATGATTGTTCCATCGATCGTCTCTTTTGGATCCAGGCAGTTATCACAATTGCCGCAATTCACTTCATCATACATTTCGCCGAAATATTCCAACAAAACTTTCCTGCGGCAGGTTCCAGTCTCACAGAAAGAAACCATATCACGTAATTTCTTATACGCGATCTGTTTTTCTGTTTCATCCTCTTTTTGCTCGATAAAATACGATATTTTTCCCATATCGGAACGACTGAAGAAGATGATGCAATCACTGTCTTCTCCGTCTCTTCCAGCCCTTCCAGTCTCCTGATAATACGTTTCAAGGTTCTTCGGCAGATCGTAATGGATCACGAAACGGACATTGGATTTGTCTATCCCCATCCCAAACGCTACTGTCGCCACAATTATCTCAACATCGTCTTTAATGAATTTATCCTGCGTTTCAGCCCTTAAATCGGATTTTAACCCTGCGTGATAAGGCAAAGCACGATGACCCTCTTTTTTAAGTTTGTTTGCCAGATCATCGGCAGATTTACGACTGAAACAATAAATGATCCCCGAATCATTTTTATGACCCTTTAGATACTGAAGTAACTGATCGTATGCATTGTCTTTTGGTTTAACCTGATAAAATAGATTTTTTCGGTTAAAACTCGCCTTATATGTCTTTGGATCGGACAGTTTTAGCTGTGTTGTGATATCCTCCTGCACTCGTGATGTGGCGGTTGCGGTCAGCGCAACCAGAGGAACTTTTGGAAAATGTTCTTTGAGCACTTCCAACTGACGGTATCCGGGTCTGAAATCATGCCCCCATTCTGATATGCAGTGGGCTTCGTCAATAGCGATCAAACTGACATTCAAACGCTTCAAAGCCGATAAGAAGTCGGGAACCATTAGTCTTTCCGGAGCCACGTACAGAATACTGACTATATGCTCTGCAAGGTCCAATTTTACATTTTGCATCTCATCATAACTAAGAGAGCTATTGATATGGGCTGCGGCGATCCCATTCGCCTTCAAAGCGTCAACCTGATCCTTCATCAAAGCGATGAGCGGAGACACAACAATCGTTACGCCATCGAGGAGAAGGGCTGGCAATTGATAACACAGAGATTTGCCGCCACCCGTTGGCATCAGGACAAAAACATCTTTTTTCAGCAGGATATCCTGGATAATATCCTTTTGGAGTGGTAGGAATGTGGTGTAACCGAAATATTTTTGTAGCGCATGATATGCAGGATCCATGTCGATCGTATTCTTTTCAAACTCGACGTTGCTTTGCCCGGCTGCGTATATGGTGTTGTGGTTTGATTCAGTTATCCACTGGCGCGCCATACGTCAAACCCCCTATCCCGAACGTCCCGACACTATAACCGACTCCCCTGTCATCTCCGCGGGTTTCGGGATCCCGAGCAGCTCAAGAATCGTTGGCGCAACATCAGCAAGTTTTCCGTCCCGGACGCCCACTCCCGACCCCACCTCCTCCGAAACAAGTATCAGCGGAACCGGGTTCGTGGTGTGTGCGGTGTGGGGGGTCCCGTCTTCCTCTGCCATCACTTCAGCGTTGCCGTGATCCGCAATAATGATCGCAGACCCGTGAATCTTCCGGACTGCGCCCTCAACCCTGCCGACGCAACTGTCAACCGTCTCCACAGCGGTCACGGCAGCCTCGAATATGCCGGTGTGCCCGACCATGTCGCAGTTCGCATAATTCAGGATCACAACGTCGTACGACCCGATCCGTTCGAGAAGAGCATCGGTAACCTCGTAAGCACTCATCTCAGGCAACAGATCGTACGTTGCAACCTTCGGAGACGGTATCAGGCAGCGATCCTCGCCCGGGTTCGGTGCCTCGACGCCGCCATTGAAGAAGAACGTGACATGCGCATACTTCTCGGTCTCTGCGATGCGCAGTTGCCGCAAACCCGCTCTCGACAGAACCTCTCCGAGCGTGTTTTTGATCTTCTCATGCGGGTATGCAACATCCGCGTCGATCGTCGCGTCGTATTCGGTCATGCACGCAAAATAGAGGTTGGAGAGCTTCCTGCGCTTGAAATGATCGAAATCCGAATCCACGAACGCGCGTGTGATCTGGCGGGCGCGGTCGGGCCTGAAGTTGAAGAAGATGATCGAGTCGCGGTCAGCGATCGGAGCTGAGCCCTCGATTGCTGTTGGCAGCACGAACTCGTCGTCCTCGCCGCGCTCGTACGCCTTCAGAACGGCGTCCTCTGCGCTCACCGCGGATTCGCCTTCTCCTGCGACAAGGGCGCGATATGCCTTCTCCACCCGCTCCCAGCGGTTATCACGGTCCATTGCGTAGTATCTCCCGGAAACTGTGCCAATCCGGCATCCCTCGTATCCGTCGACCGCATTTATGTATTCGAGCGCGCTTCTCGGCGGCACATCCCTGCCGTCAAGAAACGCATGAACCTGCGCGCGAACGTTCTTCTCTGACGCGAGCCTCATTAAGGCGAGAAGGTGCGAGAGATGGCTGTGCACGCCGCCGTCCGAGACGAGACCCATCAGATGCAGGCACGAATCGTGCGTCTTCGCATGTTCGACCGCTTTCAGGATAACCGGATTCTCGAAGAACGTTTTGTCGGATATCGCCTTACTTATGCGGGTTAAATCCTGGTACACGACACGTCCGGCACCAATATTCAGGTGCCCCACTTCAGAGTTTCCCATCTGCCCATCGGGAAGCCCGACAGCCTCCCCTGACGCAGAGAGCGTGCATGTCGGATAACGTTCGCGCAGGCGGTCGAGGTTTGGTGTGTTTGCGTGTGCGATTGCATTGCCGCTGTCGGATTCGCTCAGCCCGAACCCGTCAAGAATTATGAGTATCAACATGTTGCATCTCCCCTTCCTGATTTCTGTCATCTCTCGTGCCCCTCACAGCTCCCGTACCTCTCGTGTCTCTCGTCGAAACATAGATTCCGGTGAGCGCGATCACGATAGCGCCGCCGATCGACAATGCGAGGTGCTGGATGCCGTACCCGGCATACTCGCCAGTGGCTGCGAGAATGTACGCACTTGCACCCCACAGCAGAAGTCCGATGGCAACAACCGAGAACGGAAACGCCCACACCCGCCCGATGACCCGTCTATCGAGGTGCAGATCAACGATCTTTCCGAAGCCGAGTGAGACTCCGGCAGCAACATACCACCAGACCGACGCCTGCACGAAGATCATCGATAGCAGGAGATATCCCGGGAAGATCTCGCTGGTGAGCCCTTCCCAGCAGGCGTTTGCGCCCTGGACTGTGGCGATGACCCCGATCAGGATCGCTGCGAGATACGTGACGAAGCCGATCTTGCCGCGGTACAGGGACTCGGTTGCGCTCTCGCGGTGCCGTTCTATCGACTCTCCTACTCCATAACCACTGTACAGCAGATATGCCCCGACTGAGCCAATTATGGCTGCGACCGCAAGTTCGGGTCTGCCCACAAGGGAGGACGCCGCATAAGCGATGCAAGCAAGCCCGATAGGGATGAATAGCGCACCCCGAACCTTCGGATCACTGAGAAACTCTTTCAGGAGATAGTACGTGCCCTCTATGCTCTCGCTCTGCTTGACTCGTATCCTTTTTACCGAGTTGACCGCGAGTCTGGACTGGATGATCGGAAGCACAGACTCGTCCTCTGCGCCATCCGATACAAGGGTCGCGTTGTCGAACGCATACTCGCTCATGAGGTCGTCCATCTGCGAAGCAATCTTGTTGTCAGACACAACACCAACGTCGCGGTCTCCTGCCATGCTCACAATCTCGGCGTCGATTCCCAGCCCTGTTAGCCGGTCATACTCCTCGATCCCGCCGAAGATCGTATTAACGTCCGAATCTGCAGGATCTGCTATCGCAAGCTTCGTTGCAGCTTCGATGTTTGCAGATCTACCGATGACCGGACTTGCGACGCCTGCCTTTCGCCCGAGATCGTCATCTCGATCCAGACACAGTATGAGTGTCTTCATGAGTTGTATTTCCCAACCCCGCTTTTTGGCGGGGCGGTAGTAGATTGCGGAAGTGCAGATGCATACTACATCTACATAAGGGGAAACCCGGACGTTGCAGGTTACGGGTTACAGGAGATCAGACCGCTGAAGTAACATCAGATCCTCTGTGCTGATCTTCTCTCCCTGCCTGAACTGTGTGTACACGACCTCTGCTTCCTTTCTGATCTTCAGCCGTTCTACTTTCCTCCGATCCTCCCTACCTCGCTTCGTGATGCTGTGAATCGTCTTATCCAGTTCTCTGATCTCCTTCTGGGTCTTGATGAACTGCTGGTGATAACGATCCGCTTCATCCTGAATCTTTACAAATTTTCTATGAACGCGATCCGACTTAATTCTGATGCTATCTCCTTCCTTGAAGACTTTGATCATCAGGTCATGGAATTCCTGCGCCTTATCTGCATATTCCGTAACTTTTTCATGACAGAGGGCTGCCTCATTGCGCAGATCTTCCAGCTCTTCATACGCCAATTTGAGTTCCACATTCCTCTCGATCTCTGCCATCTTTGCCTTGTATTCATTGATGAGCGAAGCAATCGTTGTTACGAGTTCTCTCTCTTTATCCGGGGACATCACATGAGTCTGCTGCCTGAATTCAAGGCTTTCAATCTCCTTTTTGAGTTCACTCACCGATGGTCCGGACAGATTACAGCTCTTCTTGATCCTGTCGATCGTTGCATCGATCGCGTTGATTTTTTTGTTACACTTGTCCCTATTCGCCTTTGACTCGCTAACATTTCTGTTATGTTTATCTCGTTCCTGCTTGTAATACTGCGCCTTATCCAGAAGCGTCCGTGACGTCCGGTTCAGTTCGTTCCGCTGCGCAGACCATTTGCTTGCTTCGGTATTCAGTTCATTGCGTTTCTTTCGAAATTCTTCAAGTTCATTCTTAAGTATCGCTTTTTTTTCCTGCAGTTCCTTCAACATTTACTTGGTATCCTCCTTTTCCAGCATGTTGCTGATCAACGGATACGGTGTTCGCCTGCGATTTTCGCATTCTGTCAATCTCTCATATACGCTCTAATGATTGGGATGATCGCTCTTAAGTCTTTTTGATTGACCGATGCATCTGCATATTCTTTCAGAACAGGCTTCGCGTTGAACGCAATTGAATACCCGGCGTTCTTGAAGAGGTAGATGTCGTTTGCGCCATCGCCTACTGCTATGCACTCCTGCGGATCGATTCCGCACCTGCGAGTGAGGTCTTCGAACATGTGGGCTTTCGAGTCGCACTCAGTGAGCTTGCCTGTGACCTCTCCGGTGAGCGTTCCATTATCCGTAGCAAGGTCGTTTGCGATCACATAGTCTATGCCAAGCAGGTCGCCGATGCGCCGTGCAGCGATCATGAAACCGCACGTAATCATGGCGGTTTGGCATCCCATGTGCTTTGCAGCGTCCACCAGCTCCTTTGCACCCGGCATCAGCGGGAGGCTATCCGCAGTCGCGTTTGCACGCTCGGTTGAGAGTCCTTTCAGGAGACTGACACGCTCGCGGAGAGCCTCGCCATAGTCGAGTTCTCCGTTCATGGCACGCTCTGTAATCTCAGAAACTCTCTCACCAACGCCAGCCGCTGCCGCGAGTTCGTCGATGGTCTCAGCGTCGATCAGCGTGCTGTCCATGTCAAAAACAATCATCATCATTGCGTTACAATCGGGTTGTCGGTAATGGTACTTAAATCTTGATGGGCGTGGATCAGCCTCCCGCAATCAAACGTCCTGATTCTGATTACTTCTGTGGTTTTTTAAAAGATGCCGAAGGGG
Source organism: Methanosarcinales archaeon (assembly GCA_021159385.1). Lineage (GTDB taxonomy): Archaea > Halobacteriota > Methanosarcinia > Methanosarcinales > Methanogasteraceae > Methanogaster_C. Next base: position 3,914 of record JAGGRW010000191.1, on the reverse strand, counting down.
GTAGTTTTGCGCGTCTTTGTACTTTTCTCGTCCTGGCATTCCTCTTAACGCAAAGGCGCAGAGAGGTGCCCGCGATTTCTACATATATGAGGGCGACCGTTGGCGACCACAGAAAACGCCAGATACCTGCAAAATAACTACCCGAGGTACCTAAAACACGATCATGCGACTTCGCTATATCGGCACTGCTTGACCCGGAACATAACATGAGCCAAACAGGGAATTTAACCGCAGAGTGCGCAGAGGGACGCGGAGGGGAAATAAACGGTTAAATACTCTGCGTACCTCTGCGCCCTCCGCGGTTATTTTTCTTGCCAGAAAGTACAGAATCGCAATCGGGCGATCAATCAACATACCTGAGTAGTTACCCTGCAAAAGTATTATGTGCGGTCGCACCGAATTATCTCTCTGTGAGGTGCCATAAGCAGAGGGGACTGGTCTATTCGACGCTGCTACTGTTCTTCATGTTGGCAGCATCAGCAGAAATTGGGGCAATTGGGGCAACTGCGCCACCACCGGGGGCGGACTATGGGATCTGCAAGGAATCGAGCATGAAGATCGACCCGCTTCTGATGGCTGCGATGGACGAGAACTGCGCCGGGAATATCCCGGTTCTGATCGAACTAAAAGATCGGCAGAGGATACCGTTTGACTCCACGAGCGCGAAGACTCCGGCAATTAAATCACAGGAGCGAGTGACAGCGTCTCTTGGCGCGATTCCGGCAGAATCGATAAAACAACACTGGATCGTCAATGTGGTGTCTGCGAAGGTTCCCGCAGGTGCGATCGAGTGTCTTGCCAGCCATCCGGACGTGAAGAAGGTCTGGCTGGACCGGAAGATCGCGATCACAGAGCCAGCTGCAACTCCGGCGTCGGAGGCGGACTATGGCGATGGTATCGTCAGCGCGCCCTCGCTCTGGGAGATCGGGTACAACGGGACCGGTGTAAACATCTCAATACTGGACACGGGAATCGATGACACTCACCCGGATCTCGATTGCGGCAGGATTGCTCTGGAACATGATTTTACAGACGATTCGACGACGGATGACCTGTACGGACACGGGACCCACTGCGCGGGGATTGCAGCCGGGGAGAGGAACACGACGACTGACGTATCCGGTGTTGCGAACAACGCAACTCTTTTCAATGCGAAGGTTATGAATCGGGATGGCGTCGGTTACGACTCATGGGTGATTTCAGGGATCGAATGGTCGGTCGAGCATCATGCGGACGTTCTCAGCATGAGTTTCGGTTCGTGGCAGCGGGATGGAACCGGCAGGGATCCGCTGGGGATGGCTGTCTCAAATGCGGTCGCTTCAGGGTGTGTTGCTGTTGTTGCCGCCGGAAACTCCGGACCCGGCGAGTGCACCATCGGAAGCCCTGCGGTTGCGTACGGCGCAATCGCGGTTGCGGCAACCGATAGCAGCGATGCGATAGCAGACTTCAGTTCAAGAGGACCCACAGGCGACGGGAGAGTGGGGATTGACCTTGCCGCGCCCGGAGTCAATATAACATCCGCGAGTGCGTCATGGGAAGGAGCAGGGAGCGACTACACAACGATGAGCGGCACATCGATGGCGTGCCCTCACGTGGCTGGTGCGGCTGCGCTGCTCCTTCAGGCGTACCCGAACCTGACGCCGGTAGAGGTCGAGATTGCGCTCATGAACTCCGCTGATTGGGTCGATTGCGATATTCTGGAGCGGGGCGCAGGTAGGCTCAACGTATCAGCCGCCTACAACGCGCTTCGTAACGGCACGCTTGTGAACCGCTCGGAGTGGTTCGTCGGGAATGTGCATCAGGGAAACCACACAATGACGTTCACCGTATTCAATCGCAACGATAGCGATGTGACCGTCAACATAACCCGATCGAGCGGCGACGCCGGGGACTGGATCACAATCAGCGATGCGAGCCTCATCGTCCCTGCAAACGGGAACGCAACATTCGCTGCGACGATTTCTGTGACAACTGCCGTTCCGGGAGCCTGCAACGGAAGCATCACTGTTGGCGGCGGATCAGGAAACATAACGATTCCGGTTTCGGTTAACGTGGTGCAGGCGGTCGAATCTTCCGCGATCCATAGCATCGAGGGAACGGTCGATGAAGCGAGCGGCGGGAGTTATCCGAACGATTTTTCTGAAGGGGATTGGGTCTACTACGCCCTTGACATCGAGACCGGAATCGCCAACCTGAACCTGAGTTTGAACTGGACAAATCCGAGTAGTGACCTGGATATGTATCTCTTCGACCCGGACGGCGATCAGACTGAATCGTCCGCCGCGCAGGATCGTCCCGAAGCAATCTCAGTTGACAACCCGCAATCCGGAAACTGGACGGTCGCAATCAACGCGTGGAGTCTCGCAACCGTTCCCGAGACGTCCGAGACATACAACCTCATGATCAACGCGACCGGAGCAATCACTGTCACTGCAACTCCGGGTGCTGTCGAGCGTAACAGCAACATCACCTTCAGCATCAACTTCACGAATGCGAGAAGCGAGTCAACCGATGTGAATGGCACAGTTGCGATCTACAACGTGAGCGGAGGTGGAAGAACGCTTGCGGACGAACTGAATCTCTCCTCAAAATCCGCAGGTGTGGGTGGATCTGTCAACTGGACAGTGGACTGGACGGCATCACCAGCGCTCGGAAATTACGAAGCAATCGCTACGCTGCATTATAATAATACAGTCGCCGAAGAGGCGACGTCGTTTAACATCACTGACACGATAGCACCGGCGATAACCTCTGCAACCGCGAGCCCCGCAACGATTGCGGCAGACGGAACAGAGAACGCGATCCTCCATGTGACCGCTACCGATGCGAGCAGCGCGATTGCAAGCGTCACAGTCAACCTGACAGCAATCGGAGGGTCACAGTCTCAGGCGATGACAAATAACAGCGGGGTGTGGCAGTTCACAACGAATACGACCACGATCGGTACGTTCAGCCTGCCAGTCAACGTAACCGACGCGGCTGGCAATTCCAACACATCGGCAGGAATCGATCTTGTGGCGGAGGACATAACACCGCCGGTGATAACCGAAATTCGCATCAACAAAACGATTCATTCCGCAACGATAACATGGGACACCGATGAATCGGGCGACAGCCTGATCAGGTACGGCACCACATCGGGATCAGGGACGTACACTGAGACTGCGCAGGACACAACAGACACGACCGACCACAGAATCAAACTCACCGGACTGCAATGGAACACGACCTACTACCTTGTCGTGAACAGCACGGATCAGGCTGGAAACTCGAATGAGAGCGAGGAACACAACTTCACAACGCCCAACAACGCCACCACAACCGTTCAGGTGGGCGCCACCGCGAACGTCTCATTTTCAATCGATGCCATGAACGAGACCGACACTGTGATCAATCTCGTAACAAGCAGGAATGTTTCCGGCAGCGTTGCAGTGACGGTGGTATCGAATGCGAGCGATCTTAATTCCGCACCAAATCCGCTGAATTCGTCGTACGGTCTGGGCACAGGCGAGCGCGCTCTCGGAAAGTACATCCGGATAAACGTGAGCGATGGCTTGAACACAACCAGCAACAACGTGACGTGGGCAGAGGTCCGGGTGTACTACACAGTCAATGATCTGGATGGAAATGGGGACGGTGATGTCATCGATGAAGAGATCGATCTGGATGAGTCCGGACTGTGCATGCACTGGTACAACAAGAGCGGCGAGAATGGAGACTGGATAAAACTCACAGCGGGGCTTAATCTGTCCCGATTTAACGGTCCGGTCGTCTACGATGTCGGTGTCAATACCACTGATGCGGATGAGTACGCAGGTTATGTCCGGGCGAATGTGTCAGGGTTCAGCATTTATGGGCTGAGCAGCAGTGTTATACCAAAATCAACCTCCCCGGGTAATTCGAATGGAAATAAC
>JAGGRW010000001.1 GCA_021159385.1 Methanosarcinales archaeon | reverse complement strand
TTTTTGATTGCTGTCTCGCCCATACTTCGATTTATTCAATGCCGGAGGTATTAGCCTTTGCGAATCTCCGCAGTCAGTTGAGCGGGGCGGGGTCACTTATCCGTTTTCCTGCTCCTGCGCAGACTGGCGTATCCCGCGAGCACGAGTATGCCTGTTGCTGTGAGGGTGATTGTGGGGAGTTCGGGGAGCGGGGCTACCGGATTTCCAGAACTCATAGTAGAGTTTACTGGGTTCGGCGAATCTTGAATGAAGAAATCGGCACTGTTGTTATCTGAATCCCATGCAGGACCGTAGTCGGGGTGGCTATCTATAGTATCGCTGACTTTTCGTTGGATGGTTTTGGTAGAGTCGGGGACACTGGCTTCATCACCTTCCTTGACAGAACTAACAGTACCCCATGCTACGGCATCTATTCTTCCGGCATTTGCAGCGTTAGAATTGGCGTATGTACTCGGATCACAAGGAAAAATCCCAATGGAACCTTGTGAATCAGATAAAGTGCTAGCAACTCCCTCATAGCCCCAATCATAGTCAGGATTGGGTATGTCATCGGTTGATCCGTCGATTCTTACCAAATAGAATCCATGCGTAGGGATAGTTCCTGATAATTCCTTTTTAGCAGTTCCTGGCTTAAATGACACATTCCAATCCTTTCCGTGTGAATAATAGCACAAATATATGGGTGTATTACTTAAATCTATAGCTCCATCTGTCGGGTTATACAGTTCCACCCATTCCGTGTCACCAGTCACACAAATCTCACTTATCACGACATGATCTGCTATGTTCGCGCCCGCCATCTGTACCGTTGCCACAAGCAACATCATCGCCAAAATTCCAATCAGTCTTATGTTTCTGTTCATAAATATCACGTGAGCCCCCCTCTTTTCACCCCTTATTTAAATCTGTCGGAAGATGCAGTATCTCCGAAATGACCTGTCAATCTGACATCAAATCCACTGGCATGACATTCTGACCTCCGCATATCCGAACCCCTCGAAAAGCCCCGGTTCTGATGGATTCTGTGGGTTTCAAGAGATGCTGATATGGGGTGGGCTTTTCATTCTTTGCGACTCTGCGCCTTCGCGTCTTGGCGTTCCCTCTGATATAACGCAAAGGCACAAAGGCGCAAGGATGCAGAGAGAGGTGCCCGCGATCTCTACACCTGTAAAGGCTACCGATAGTGACCACAGAAGCCATCAGAATCAGGAAAAGCCGAAAGAAAACGGATTTTGGGATCGCGTCAGTCATGCCAGACGACATTGTGAATATCGACCGAATCAAGTACTATCGATGAGACTCGACCTGATCCAGTTCGCAACAAACACGGCGATGATGCTGTCGATGATGCTGATCCCGCTCTTTGCGGAGAAGGAGCTTGGAGCCAACCACACCGAGATCGGCGTGATTGTTGCTCTGTACGGTCTCTGCCTCTTTGTCTCCTCCTATCTCTTCAGCAAGGCTTCTGATGCGTGGAACATCAAAAGACTGCTCATTGCAGGGATCGCACTCTCCGCGGTCGCCTATCTCCTGCAAGTCTTTTCCTGTGATCCGATCAGTCTCGGGCTGGCGCGTGGGTTTCTCGGGATCTGCATCGGCATCTATCCCGCGGCTCTGATCATGCACGTTCACGGGATGAACCGGAGTATCGGCAAGTTCATCTCGTTCGGCTCGCTCGGATGGGCCGCAGGATTCATCGGGGCTGGAATCATCGGAGTTACCGGTGGCTACGACCTGATATTTGCTGCCAGTTCAGTTCTCATGCTGCTATCTGCGATCACTGCCCTGACCCTGCCGGAAGTTAAGATCCGAAGGATGAAGGTTCGATACCTGTCACTTGACACGGTGCGCGTCAACTGGGCGATCTATCTGGCGTTCATGCTGCGGCATACCGGAGCAACAGCCGTCTGGGTGATCTTTCCCCTGTATCTCGTGAGCATCGGCGCAGACGAGCTATCAATCGGGATAATCTACGCGATAAACCCCCTGCTACAGTTCTTCATGATGCGGCGGCTTGACGGGCGGGATATGGTTGCGCTCGTACGATGCGGGTACCTGATATCTGTCATCGCATTCTTGAGTTTTATCCCATCGCCAGTATTCTACTACACCATACCCGGAATGATCCTGATCGCGATCGCGTGGTCGTTTCTGTACGTGGGCTCAACCGAACTTCTGCTGCGCACGAATCAGGACAAGGCGGCAGCCGCGGGTATGATCACGTCAGTTGTCAGCCTCTCATTGGTTGCCGGTTCTCTTCTCGGAGGAGTTCTTTCGCATAACTTTGGATTTACAGCAGTTTTTCTGGTTGGAGCGGGATTGAGTCTCATCGGTTTTCTGATTTCGGTCAGGTACGTTGAGAATTAGGGCTTGCCAGAAAATGACCTGATTCTGACGGATTCTGTGGTTTTCAAAAGATGCCGAAGAGGGTGGGGGTTTCAATCTTTGCGACTTTGCGACTTTGCGTTTCCTCCGACACAACGCAAAGGCGAGAGAGACGAGAAAGACGAGAAAGACGAGAAAGTTGAGAGCGATACGCCTGCTTTTCCCCACACGCATGAAGGCTACCGCTATCGACCGCAAAAAATGTCAGAACCAGCAAAATTCAAAGAATGTAGCCCCCAATAACGAATCACAGAAAAAAAGTTGAAAATATAATCAACCGCAGATAAACGCTGACTGCGAAGCGCAGCCGTTGGCATGAACGCAGATTTGTTAACCCCGGCATCTACGGTTATTCAGAAGTCATGAAATCCGGGACACTACCAAAATATCACCCCACCGCGACCCCAGCCGGAACCTCACGCTCAGGCACAAGCAGGATCGCGCCACCGGAATCTGCGGCAAGGATCATGCCCCGCGACTCAACACCGAATAGCGTCGCAGGCGCCATGTTTGCAAGAACCACGACCTGCCGACCCACGAGATCCTCCGGGCTATGCGTCTCCGCGATTCCGGCAACGATCTGCCGGTTCCGGTTCCGACCCCCGCCCTCGCCGAGATCGACAATAAGCTTCAACAGTTTCTTCGATTTCTTGATCGGTTCTGCCTGAACAATCGTCCCGATGCGGATGTCAAGCTCTGAAAACTCCTCAAACGTGATATGCTTCTTCGATGCCCCCTCACTGACGCGATCACTGAGAATCGCATCCATTTCTTTGATCGTCTGGTCATCGATCTTCGCGAAGAGAAGAGACGGCGGCAGAAGCGACTGCCCTGCCGCAATCTCTACTGCAACCTCATCATAAGGCGTATTTTTGAGTTCTGTTCCCATTCCGAGCTGATTCCATGCTTCGCTTGCTGTTGCCGGGATCACAGACTCGAAGAGTATTGCAAGTGCCTTTGCGATCTGGAGGCAGTTCCGAACCACCTTTCCCGCAGCCGCCGCATCAGTTTTTATCAGTTTCCACGGTTCGTTCGACTGGAAATACGAGTTTCCAAACGATGCAAGGTTCATCGCATCGTCGATCCCCCGCTTGAACTCGTAACCGTTAAACGCCGCAATGACCGAGTCCTTTGCAGCCTCTATCTCCTTTGCGACACCGGAATCGATCTCTCCGTCCGGCACAGCGCCAAAGTTCTTCTGCGCAAAGAGGAGCGTTCTGTAGATGAAGTTTCCGAGCGTTCCCACGAGTTCGTTGTTCACCTTCTCCTGAAAGATCTTCCACGAGAAGTTCAGTTCCTTCGTATGCGAGGTGTAGCTTGCGAGATAGTACCGCAGCAGGTCGGGATGGAACCCTTTGTCGAGATAATCGTCGTTCACCCAGACGACGTACCCCCTGCTCTTTGAGAACGTCTTGTCTCCGATTTTGACCATTCCGGATGCGACAACGGCTCTCGGAAGCGTGTATCCTGCGCCTTTGAGTAGCGCGGGCCAAAAGATGCAGTGGTGGTAGATGATGTCTCCGCCGATGAAATGGATGATGTCGGTGTCTCCGTCGGGATTCACCCAGTACTCCTTCCAGTCAATCCCGTTCTCGTTCGCCCACTCCTCGGTGAACGAGATGTAGCCGATCGGCGCGTCCACCCAGACGTAGACGACCAGATCCTCGTGACCCGGAAACCGAACGCCCCACTCGAGATTTCGGGTGATGCACCAGTCATTCAGCTTCCTGTCGATCCACCCCATCGCATAATTCCTTGCGTTTGATGTTCCGCCGAGTTTCTTGAGATAATCCGAAAGAAATCCGCTAAATTCGGACAATCTGAAGAAGAAGTGCTCCTGTGATCTGAATTCCGCTTTGCTTCCGCATATCTTGCAGAGCGGATTAAGAATCTCCCCTGGTTCGAGATGCTTGCCGCAGCCCTGATCACATTCGTCACCCCGCGCAACCGCGCCGCAGTCGGGACATACGCCCTCAACATACCGGTCAGGCAGGAACCTGTTGCATGTCGGACAGTATGCGAGCTCAACTTCCTGTGAAAAGACATAACCATTAGAAATCAGCGTATTCACGATCTCTGTTGTACGGTTGTGGTTCGTCTCTGACTCTGTGCTACCGAATCTGTCGAATATGATGTTAAGAGACTTGAAAGTCTCATCAAAGTGATCATGGTACTGCGTAACAAGTTCGGACGGCGTCGTCCCGAGTTCCTCGGCATTGATGACAATGGGGGTTCCGTGCGCGTCCGATCCGCAGACAAACGTCGTGTCCCGCCCCTCTTTCCGCAGCGACCTGACGAATATGTCTGCCGGGATGTATGTCCTGAGGTGCCCGATGTGTGCGGGTCCGTTTGCGTAGGGGAGTCCGCATGTGACAAGTGTTCTTTTCTGCATCTGGAGTGGCTTTCTGGAGTTCGGGGGATATATTGCTTATGGTTGCCGATGGATGGCTTCGCTGCTGCCCCTGCTACACAGACGCGAATGTGAGCGCACGCGAATGTCACGGAGGTGCAGAGATCGTTTGGTTGATTTTCTATTCATCTTTTTCTGCGTTAACATACATTTCCATGTCGCCACGAGAATATACTTGTTCTAAAATCCCCTGTAACGCTTCAGCGAGTTTTTTGGCAGCCACATGTGACATGTATATCCGGGTTCCATCGAGGAGAACTTTATCGCCTTTCTTGATGCCGGGCATTTGAAGGAAGTCTATATACACATCTCTATGGGTCGCTTGAATATATGCAAGATTTGAGTAGTGAACTACAGATATATCTGGTATGATATCCTTCGGATCGAATCTGTAAATTTCTCCTAAATCGATTAAAACTGATTTTGCTTCTTCGTCCGGAGCCTTTTCTTCTTCCAGTAAATCCTTTTCTTTTTCAGTAGTCATAAAAATCAAGCCTGTCCTGAAGCCAATACACCACTTTCTTTAGATGGTTGTCCACCACCTGCGATGAATTCATCAGTCAAAATTCTGCCGTCGCATTCATATTTGGTCATAGTGGCAACAGCTAATGGCTGTACTTTTTGACTTAGTATTTTCATGTAGTACTCCAAAATGGCATTATCCATACATTCCGTTCCATCTCTATCGTCTATTGAAGCATAAGACAGAAATGTTAATGCAATAATTTTTTTTGATTTTAAATTTAAACGATAAATAGGATGTTGCACATCGTTCACGTCTTTTTCAAGCAACCCAAGATATGTGAGATTGGCAAGAGCTTTTCTGACGGTTGGTGCTCTGGCTCCAGTCATTTCTTCAAAATATTTGGGTCGATAGTCGCGATAGGGGTCAGCTACAACCTCTTCGATGATCCGCGTCTGTACATTATCGCCAAAGAGTCCGCCGTAGGGTTTATCGAGATATATCTCAAATTCATCTGGCAACTCTGGTAAGTGTTCTTCTGCCATGTTAATTCAGTATGGCATCTTCTCTTATTAAACCTTTGTTTTGTTTTCTGTTACAGAAAATATTTTTTCTAATCGCTTTTTATGTCTGTGATGAGGGACTTCAAGATCATAGTATGAGATCCATTGGGATGCCCATGCCTGGTCTTCTAATTTAACTATTTTTTCACCTTTATATCGATACATGCCTATATATTGCGGACTCAATTCTTTGACAATACTTTCGATATCGAGTCCTTCAGCCCCCCATTTTTTCTTACATTCACTCAATCTTCTGATCGATCCGCGTTTTATTAGCCACGAAAGAAATTTAGCAACAGGATACGTTGGATCTGGCGGATTGGGCGGATTGGGCGCGATGGTTCGAGTTGTATCGACTGTACTACGAGATGAAAGCTTCGTATCATCGGACATCGAGCATTTTCTTAGATCCGGGGTAGATAAACCTGCTCACTTTGACTAAACGATGGCTTACACGTACGACTCGCCTGTCTATATCATCAACCGTTCGCCTTACCACCGCCCACGCTCATCACATCGACTCGGGCGCGGCGATTCCGAGCACATCCAGCACATTTGAGAGCGCGACCCGTGCGCACTCGACAAGCCCGATTCTGGCGTCGCGCAGGAGTTCGTCGGGCGCAGTGAGAACAGGCGACAGCCGGTAGAACTGATTGAACGATTCCGCAAGTTCCCGTGCATAGATCGCTACGATATGCGGTTTCAGCTCTGTCGCCGCAGTATCGATTACAAACGAGAATCTGGCGAGTTGTTTTACAAACGCAATCTCGGCGTCACTCATCAGAAGAGACAGGTCGATCTCGGCTAACTCCGGGACGTGCGGCGCTTTTCTGATGATGCTGCACGCCCGTGCGTGAGAATACTGTATGAATGGGGCTCCGAGCTTATCAAAGTCGAGCGCACTCTCCCAATCGAAGGTCGTTGCCTTCTCAGGCGAGACTTTCACGATATCGTACCTGACAGCGCCCACTCCGACCTCTCGTGCGACGCGATCTCTGAAACCCGCGTCCGCGTCAGGTCTGCGCTTTGTGACTTCTTGAAGCGCCTGCTTCTCGATCTGATCGAGGAGTTCGTCTGCGGAGATGAATTTGCCTGCCCGGGTGCTCATCGAGCCCTCCGGAAGCGATACAAACTCAAAAATGACGATCTTAGGCTCCATTACCCCATACGCCGCAAGGACATGGCACAGCTGGCTTGAGATTAATTTGTGATCCGCGCCAAGAACATCGATCATGCTGTCGCACCGCTCCGCCTTCCACCGGTGGTACGCGAGGTCCCTTGTGACATAGAGCGAGGTCTGATCGCTCCGCCTGACCACGAGATCCTTGTCAAACTCTGGCATCGGAACCGTGAGAGCGCCGTCAATCATCTCCACCAGTCCTCTGTGATCCAGTTCCTGCAGAAGAGAAGCCACGTCGCCGTTTCGTACGAACTGCGACTCGTGAACAAATTGATCGTGATGGACGTTCATGCGTGCGAGTGTTGTCGTAATCCCGTCGATTGCAAGGAGAGTTACACGACTGAACCGGTCGATCATGCCCTCGTCGCCGAGTTCGATCTCCTGCATCATGGAATCAATCTCGCAGACCAGATCCGGGTCTTCTCCGAGTTCCTGATTTGCACGGATGTAGACGTCTGCTATCGCATGATCCGTCTTCTTGCCGCCGTCAAATTCAAAACGATCGAGCGCCCATGCGACGATTGCGACCTGCCGCCCCATATCATTGACATAATACTGGACTTCCACCTCATATCCTGCCTTTTTCAGAATTCGGGCAAGAGTGTCACCAATGACCGAATTCCTGATGTGTCCGACGTGCAATGGACCGTTCGGGTTTGCAGAGGTGTGCTCGATTATCACCCTGCCTTCTCTGTGACCTGCGCCGTACGATTCCTTCGCTCCGAACGTTTCACGTATTGTACATTCCAGGAATTTTTTACTGACGAAAAAATTGATGTACGCACCAGCCACCTGTACGTCCCCGATCAACGAATCCGCGGGGATTATGATTGCATCGGCGATTCTATTTGCGATCGTTGCCGGATTCTGCCTGTACGTCGACGCCAATCCGAACGACAACGATGATGCGAGGTCTGCGTGCGCAGATTCTTCGATCCGGAGGTCATCTGCCGAATATTCGGTTGAATCGAACGCATCTGCAAGAACAGTCTCTACTTCGTCTTTAAATTTGAGGAACATCGTTTCATCAGTCACCGTTTTGCGTTGTTTGCGTTGTTTGCGGTAGGTTAGGTCATTTGCGCTATTTACGTCATTCACATCGTGTCGGTACTCTGCGATGGAATGGCGGGGATGGCGGGGATGAATCCTACACTTGGCGAGACCGCACCTAAACCTATCGCAGGGCAGCTTCTACACTCGCGAACTCTTCACAAAACGGTCATCGCGATGAAGGTTGCGTACGTCATGACGAAGAGGACGCCGACTCTCCTATCAAATACCCCGCGATACCTGACAAAGATCGAGATCGCCATCGCCAGAAAGACCATCAGGACGATGTTGGTAACAAACGTCTCGCCGACGTCAGAGAGTGTGATTGTGCGTATCCCCGCGCCGATTCCGAGAGCGAGCAGGATGTTTGCGATGTTACTCCCGATCACGTTTCCAAGAACCATCATGCCCTGCCGTTTCTTGGCTGCTGCAACCGATACTGCGAGTTCGGGGAGTGAGGTTCCGAGCGCAACGATCGTGAGTCCGATGACTGTTGCGGATATGCCCAGTTCGGATGCGATATCGATTGCCGCGCCCACCAGAAATTTACATGCCACAAGAACGCCCAGTGCCCCGATTACAGTCTCAAGCAGGGCTTGCGCGATGTACTTGCGGTTGCTGCGAACCCCGTCCCTCCGGGCATGTACCGACCTGTGTCGGGTGTACCCGTCCCAGATATACCACCCGTACACCAGAATCAGGAGCAGACCTCCCGGGCGCGTGATCTTGCTCTGGTACATGAAAAAAAGCGATGCCGCAACAAGTATCAGCGCGTGGATCGTAGCGTCGCGGGAGACGCGGGAATCAATCACGATCGGCTTTACGATGCACGCTGTTCCGAGTATCAGCGCGATGTTTGTGATGTTTGATCCGATGATGTTTCCGACCGCAAGCCCGGTAGCGCCCTCGAGTTGCGAATATGCCGACGTCGCAGAGACCGCGATCTCAGGAAGCGAGGTTCCGATCGCAACGACTGTTAATCCGATCATGAAATCCGAGACGCCGATCGCCCTTGCGAGTTTCGATGCGCCGTTTGTAAACCAGTCACTCGAATACGCCAGAAGGATTGCAGAGATAACAAGCACCAGCAGTTTTATCATCATGAGATGAAATTCGGCTTCATGATACATAATCTTTATAATCATCGCCTGCAACATACCATTCCGGAGGAAACGAACAATTGGCAAGAAAAACGACACGGAAAGTCGATCGATGGAAGTCAAAGGAATGGTACCAGATCGTAGCCCCTGAGATGTTTGGCAGGTCGGTCATAGGGGAGACGTTTGCAGACGCGCCCGAAAAGCTGATCGGTCGGACGATTGATGTCACGGTCGGCGAGATGACAAAGGAGTTCTCGAAGCAGAACGTCAAACTGCGATTCAAAGTCAATGAGGCGAGCGGAAACACAGCAGACACAACGTTCGTCGGGCACAGGCTTGCAAACGATTACATCGGGTCGCTGGTCAAGCGCCAGACCTCAAGAATCGATGCAAACCTTGAGGTGTATACAAAGGACGGGTACCGGCTGCGGATAAAACCAACGTGTTTCACGACACATCGCGCAAAAACAAGCCAGATCATTGGAATGCGCAAGAAGGTAGAAGCACTTGTCTTTGAACGCGCAAGAAAACTTGATTTTGAAAAGTTAATCGAAGAAATTGTGAATGGGAAGTTTTCTGCAAAGATTTATCGTAGCGTTAAACAGATATACCCGCTGCGCAGGGTGGAGATTCTGAAAACGGAGATCACAGGTACTCCTGCCACGTAGATCTGTGCATGCTGATCTCTCTCACCTCCCAACGTCATTTTTAGGTCTTTGCTATTCCATTGCAGGAAATTAACCATAGAAGGGCGTGGAGGGATGTGGAGGGGCGCAGAGGTTTTGTGGCAGCAACCCCCAACTCAAACTCGCGCTATTCCCTATTCTCCACCCACTCCGGCTATCCACAGAATGTCGCTCAGTATCGCGCTTGCGGTCTCGATTGATCCGGCACCAATCCCGCCGATCGTGATTCTCCCGGCAAGCTCGGTCTGTATGGATGCGAGGTTGAACGTTCCGCCGATGTTCAGGGGGTGGTTTCTCGGCACCATCTTTGGCGCAACCCTGAGCCGGTTGTCCTGACTGTCCCGATTTTCCTGAACCTCTCCGATCAGTTTTATTGTGTGTCCGCTTTCTTTTGCAAGTTTGAATGCTTCCGGTGTGATCTTTGTGATCCCGGTCACATCCACGTCGTCGTACCCGACATCCATCCCGAAGAGCGAATTTGCGAGAATCACGATCTTTGCTGCGGTATCGATCCCATCAACGTCTGCGGTCGGGTCCGCTTCGGCGATGCCGAGTTCCTGCGCCTCTCCAAGCGCATGTTCGTACGAGACGCCCTCATCATCCATGCGCGTCAGGATGTAGTTGCATGTCCCGTTCAAAACGCCCTCGGTTGCGAGAATCCGGTTTCCGGCAAGAACCTCTCTTGAAAGATTGATGATCGGCATCGCACCGCCGACGGTCGCCTCGAATCTGAAATGAAGTCCGTTCGCTCTTGCAAGCTCACAGAGTTCTCTGTATTTCACGACGAGAGGACCTTTGTTCGACGTGACAACGTGTCTCCCGCACTCGAATGCTCTTCTGATGTGTGTAAGCCCGATTCCGCCTGTTGTGATATCAGTCGGCGTCGCCTCGACGACGATCTCGTGATCGACGCTCTCGATTACATCGAGCGCGGTCATACCAGTAGCGTCAGCGGTCGCAACCGTCCCGGTACTCCTCTTCCGCTGCAATGTGTCCGCGAGATCGACGCCGCCCTCGTCAACGACTGCGCCGCGGGAATCCGCGATCGCAACTACGCTGATTGGGGGATGCTGGTTGTGATTGTTATGATTGTTGTGGTTCGTGTGCGCCAGTATCTCGGAAACGCCCTGCCCGACAGCGCCGAATCCGATGATCGATATTCGTAGGGTCATGTTTCTCCAGTTTCTCCAGTTTCGCCGTCTCACAAGTTCTGCTTTTAGCGGTTCATATCCTTCGCATCAGTAATATTAATGCACCGGTCGTACACCGCCTGAAACTCGTCAGCGTCCCGAACCTCTGACGCGGGCGCATGATATGCGACGCTTCCTGCTGCCATGACAAGCACCTGATCTGCGAGCGCAAGACCGCGCCCGATGTCGTGTGATACCATGACCGTCGTGATCCCTGAACCGGTAAGCCCATGCAACACCCCCTCAAGAGCTCTTGACGCATGCTGATCCAGACCCGTGTACGGCTCGTCGAGCAGGAGAACGGATGGGCGGTGCAGGATCGCACGGGCGATTGAGAGCCGCTGTTTCATGCCTCTTGAGAACGTGCTGACACGGTCGTCCCTTCGGTCGGCGAGTTCGGTCTCCTTGAGGACGTGATCGACTCTCTCATCCAATTCCATAAGTTTATACATTTTCCCGAAGAATTTAAGATTTTCAGAGGCTGTGAGTTCGTTGTACAGGTAGGTATTGTGTGAAATTACGCCTACGATCTCCCGTATCCTGTCAGGGTGCTCTTTTGCGTCGAAACCGCCGATTTTAACGCTGCCTTTCGTTGCTTTAGTGAGCGTTGCCATGATCTTGAGAAGCGTCGTCTTTCCTGCTCCGTTTGGCCCTACTATCGTCAGGAAGTCCCCGCTTTCAACAGAAAAGTTGATGTCAGCGAACACGGTCTTGTTTCCGAATTTCTTGGTCAGATTGCGGACACGGATCATCACAACCTCTCTTGTGAGTGATCGCATTTAACGATTATCGTATATTCAATCGAAGGAGATCACCTCTCTCAGGTCGCCCCTCGGTATAAACCAGCCGTGTTTCAACTTCTTTGCGTTCAATCGCTTCAGAGACGCAATCAATCGATTTCTCGCATCTTTGATCGTCCCATCGTCCAATAATATCCTCCCCTCAAGCAGTGCATCCATAACAAACCCGGTCTTGGCATCGACCATCTCGACCAGTTCATCCGGCGTCATCCAGATATCCTCGATTCTGGATGGTTTTTTGACCGTTATAAAGTCGTATCTTTCCGTTATATCCGGAAGTCCCGACGCGATCACAAGTAGATCCACATCACTCTGTTCCTTCGCATCATTCCTGACAACCGAGCCAAATAGCAGGATTCCACATACATCCGACCCCCCTATCTTCTCGATGTAATCATTAATCATCTCTTCAAACATCTTTCCATCTTCTCCAGCAATAGTTCGATCTGCTCTTTATCGAGTTGCAGTTCATGCGTCATCTCCGGATTATTCAAGATGTCTTCAGCCAGGATATCCGACGGAAAGTGTGTTTTTTCGTGGATTATCCCAAAAAAATATAGAACCGCTTTCAGTAGTTTTTCTGTGCACTGTTGTGCATGAAAGACGCTGCTAGGGTATCTTTCTCCATCTACATCTGAAATAGCACCATCCCAATCATCCAGCGCCATCTCAATCCAATCCTTTGTTTTCCTGATATTCTTCATCTTTTGACTCCAGAGTCCATGAAAAAGATTTGAAAGAAATGTGTGAGCCGTTTCAGCGATCTCCTGACGTGTTATCCCAAAATACCGATCGAGATCTCCACGCCTTCAACGTTCCAGTCCTTCACGAGCTTGCCTGCTGCCGAAATATCGCCGATCGAGATCTCCTTTGCACGAACTTCTTCGGCGATTGATTCCTCCTTGCCGTGCAGAAGACCGGTTGTCCGTTCGTCCGAGAGCGCAACAGTCACGCTGATCCAGTCGTTGACTGCGAGATCCAGCTCTTTCCGCATGTCCTGAATCCGGCGTATCACCTCCGCAGCATAACCATCCGCCTCGATTTCAGGCGTGAGCGTGGCGTCCACGTAGACAGTCCCGTGCGAAAAATCAGAAGCAGAAGCAAACTCGGGAACGGTTCTCCGGAACTCAACCATCTCCTCTGTGATTGTCACGCCATCAAGATCGTAACGTCCGGTCTTCTCGATCTCTGCCATGACACTCCTCGCGTCCGCAGCCCTGATCGCGTCCGCGACCTTTCCAGCGTCCTTTTTGAACGCGGGACCGAGTTTTGCCATATCTGGCACTGTCTCCACCCCAAGCTCGTCCCAACCGCTTCCCACATCCAGAAGAACGATCTCTCTGGCATTCGCCTGCTCTGCGAGAACCGATTTCAGCGATCCGACAGCACGCGCAGCAACGTCTGCAACGGGCGCGATGATGACCCTTCTGACCTGCCACCTGAGTTTCCTTTTTGCCTTCTGGCGGGCGTTTGCGACCGCTTCCACGATTCGTCTGATCTCTGCCATATCCGCCTCAAGCTCCTCGTTGATCAGGTTCTGAGCAGGTTTTGGGAAGTCGCACGCATGAACCGATTGAACCGATCTGTCATCGCCAGTCCCGGACACTGACACCGACTCTAACCCAAACCCTTCGAGGTTCTGGTAGATCGCTTCTGCGAGGTACGGCGCAAATGGCGCGATCAACCGTGTGACGGTCGTGAAAACGTCGTAAAGCGATCTGTAAACCGCAAGTTTGTCCGGATCGTCCGCTTCAGTCCATGTCCGCGGTCTGATCAGCTGGACATACCATCTCGAGAGATCGTCGAGTACGAACTCGGTTATTGCACGGGTCGCAACGTGGAGTTTGTATTCATCCATCGCGTGCTCGACGTCACGTATAAGCGAGTTTACCCTCGATAGAATCCATAAGTCTTCGGGTCTCATCGCGCCGCGTACCGATTCAAACGAAGCCGACGCTATCGCAGGATCAAAGTGATCGAGGATCATGTAGGGCAGCGGGAACCGGTAGACGTTCCAGAGGATGTTTAACGAACGGTGGACGGTCTCAATCTCGCTCCAGTTGAATTTCAGGTCGTCCCACAGAGCGTTCGTGGACAGAACGTACATGCGCAGCGCATCCGCTCCGAACTTCTCGATTACGGTATCCGGCGCAACCACGTTGCCGAGGCTCTTTGACATCTTGCTGCCGGACTCATCCAGCGTGAAACCATGCACGAGAACGCTCTTATACGGAATCTTCCCGAACGCGACCATGCCTGCGCCGAGTTGCGAATAGAACCAGCCCCGTGTCTGGTCGTGCCCTTCTACAATGAAATCGGGGGGCCATAGTTCTTTGAATGCACAATCGTCATGCGGATACCCAAGCGTTGCCCATGATGCGACTGCTGAATCGAACCAGACATCGAAGACGTCCTCGACTCTCCGCATTGTGCCGCCGCAGGTGCATTTGAACGTCACCAGATCGACCCACGGTCTGTGCAGGTCAGACGGCACAGTCCCTTCCGAGTCTGCCTCCGTCCCTGCCCCTAACCCTACTTCCGACCCAGCTTTGAGCCGCCAATCGAGCTCACTGCCTGTTCCGATCACCTCATACCGTTTGCACGAGTCGCAGACCCAGATCGGGATCGGCACGCCCCAGTACCGCTGCCTCGATATGCACCAGTCCCGCGCTCCTGCGACCCAGTCACGGAACCTCGCAGAGCCAGCCCAGTCAGGATACCATTTTACCTTTGCAATCTCATCGAGCATCGGCTCCTTAAGCTCTGAAATCTTCAAAAACCACTGTTCGGTTGCAAGATAGATGATCGGAGTCTTGCACCGCCAGCAATGCCCGTATCTGTGCACGATCTGTCCGCTCGCAAGAAGGAGTCCGCGATCTGCGAGATCATCGATCACGGTCTGGTCTGCGTCCTTGACATAAACGCCCTCGTACACTGCAACATCCGCTGTGTACCGCCCATCCGGTCCGACAGGGCAGAATGCTGGCAGTCCGTACTTTAATCCAAGTTCAAAATCGTCCACGCCGTGCCCGGGTGCAATATGCACGCATCCGGTGTTTTCTGTCGTCACAAACTCCGCGGGAAGGACGCTGTGCGTAAATTCGTTCTGTTTCGGGATCTGGTCTGCGAGGGGGTGCGTATACCGCATCCCAACGAGCTCGCTTCCTGAACAGACGTCGATCAACTCATAATCCTGATATCGACCAGCCCTCAGCACCGAATCGACCAGATCCGAGGCAACGATCAAAATCTCGCTCTCGCTTTCTCTGTCCGTCCCAGCCGCCGCATCCTCGCCATTGCCCTTGTACGCCCGCACCTTTGAGTACTCAAAGTCGGGATGAACAGCAACCGCGATATTTGCAGGAATCGTCCACGGAGTCGTCGTCCAGATGACGATGAACGTGTCGCCAGCACTCTTGCCTCCATCTCCTCCCTCATCCTCATTCCCGTTCTCGTTCAGCACCGGGAATTTGACGTAGATCGATGAATCCGTCCGATCCGAGTATTCAACCTCGGAATCCGCTATCGCTGTCTCGCATCGCGGACACCAGTTCACAACTCGCATCCCTTTCTCGAGCAAGTCCTTCTCGTGCGCCTGTTTGAGCGTCCACCAGACTGATTCGATGTATTCCCGCGAAAGCGTCATGTACGGATCGTCCCAGTCAAGCCACGCTCCGAGACGTTTGAACTGGGCAGTCATCTCACGCATATTCTGTATCGCGAACTCTTCGCAGGTTTTTACGAATGAATCGATGCCATACGTCTCTATATCTTTTTTCGTACTGAAATTTAGTTTTTCTTCGACTTTCACTTCGATCGGAAGTCCGTGCATGTCCCATCCGGCGCGATCGACGACAGCATATCCATGCATCGATCGATACCGCAGGATCGCATCTTTTATGATCTTGTTCCATGCCGTTCCGAGATGGATGTGCCCTGTGGTGTACGGAGGTCCGTCCACGAAGAAGAATGGTTTTTTGTCCTTTCGCAGATTCCTGACACGCGTGTAGGTATCGTTATCGTCCCAGAACTGCTGCACTTCTTTCTCTATTACTTTTGCATCGTATCGTGCGGTAATCGTTTCCATCGTGATCTCCTGTGATCTCCTGTCTATCAGGTGCGTTATCAAGGTTTCTGCGGCTACATAAGAAACAGCATAACGCCCTGAAACATCAGATCCCCGTAGATCGCAGCGCTTGCGAACCCCAGGGTTATCGGAATCATGAACGGCAGTCCCGGAGTCACCCACACCCTGTCTTCGATCAGCCCTTCCGACGCGAGCCGCTCCAGTCGTTTTATGGCAGAATCATCTATGTTATCGCCGCCTTTACTGAATCTCCTCCTGACGACCACGCCCTCGCCATCCCACTCACCATCCCTCTCACCATCACCCTCGCCCCCACCACCTCCCTCACAGAGATACTCCTCGATCAGCCTGACGTGCCTGCCCTTCAGATTGGCTATCTCGCACCTGTACCCGACAGGCAGGTACCACGGCTTCTCCACGATCTCCGGGATTGCGAGCGTGCAGAGGTTGTACGCAAGGAGTCCGAGCGGAACTACAACGGTTAGGAGAACCGCATTCACAAGAACGCTGAACGCGAAGATGTTTACAGGAGGAACGCCTGTCAGGGGCAGTTCGCACCAGGATCCGATGACTCCGAGATCCGGAAAAACCGGGAAGATGAACGCGAGAGCGATCAACGCTTTTGCATCTGCGCCACCGAACGCATTTAACCTGAACAGCACGTACACAAACGCATACACGCTCACGACCGAAATTGCGGTCTGCAGAAGGTAGCAAGCCCCTTCCGCCAGTGCGTCAGCGATTACAAGTGGCAGGGTTGCTGCGAAGACCACGCCCCAGAGTTCGTTCGGCACCATTCGCTCCCGAAGGTCGGTACGGCACGAATACAACAAAAACGCGATACAAAGAACCATTTTTAGCAGATCGATCATTTTTGTCCCCATATAGTGTGTCCGACTCTCCGGAGCGCATCAGCGACCGAAACGCTCCCGATGAACCGATATGTCAGCCAACGATAATTAAACCTCCGGCGCAACTGCCATGCGTATATTGATCGAACCCATATCAGCCACTGATTTGCACAGGTTGGGGGTTATCTGTTTACCACACATCATTGAACATATTCCCATTCTGGCAGTTGTGCTTACATAAGACAATCCGGCGTTTCCAGAAAGTAATAAAAAGTCTCCTGGAATCGTATCTGTCACTTTTTATTCTGATGATTCAGAAGGGTAAAATGGGATGAATTGCATTATCCCATTACTCAATCATCAGCCTCACAAGATCGCTCCCGATCCGCACCCCGTACGACCCCCCTGCCGCGGAACGCTCGTCAAACGCCGGGACCGAGTCGGCACCGTGCCCGTATATCGCAAACGGCACCGGATCCGCGGTATGCGTCCGGAGCGGTATCGGTGTGGGGTGGTCTGGGAGCACCATGATCACGCAATCCGAACAGTTGTCAAGAACCCGCCCCACGACTTTTTCGTCGAAGCTCTCGATCGCCGCAACCTTCGCGTAAACGTCGCCTGCGTGTCCTGCCTCATCAGGAGCCTCGACGTGCACGTACACGAAATCATGATCCTTGAGAGCACGCACCGCGTAATCCGCTTTCCCTGCGTAATTCGTGTCGAGATAGCCTGTTGCACCCGGAACCTCGATCACATCCATTCCCGCGTAGATTGCAAGCCCTTTCAGGAGATCAACAGCCGAGATCATTGAGCCAGTGATCCCGAACATCTCCTCAAACGATGGGAAACGCGGCGCTCTTCCCTGCCCCCAGAGCCAGATGTGCGTCGCTGGATTCTTCCCGGCACGGATCCGCTCAACGTTAACCCGATGCTCTCCAAGCACCCTCGCCGACCCGCGGATCAGGTCACAGAGCAACTCGCAGTCCTCGCCCTCCGGCATCTGCGACTCCATCGGCTCGCCGAGTACGTCATGCGGCGGCGTGCAGACCGCGGATGCGCCAATCCCGTCCGTTACCATCAGGTGACGGTAGCTGATCCCGGCATGGAAGCGGATGCAACCTGATGAGAGTGTTTCATTGATTGACGCGATCAATTCTGCCGCTTCCTCGCTTGTGATGTGTCCTGCGCTGTAGTCGGCGATTGCGCCGTCCGCTACTGTTATCAGGTTACATCTGAACGCAACCTCACTTTCTGAGAGTGCGACCCCCATGCTCGCAGCCTCAAGCGGTCCCCTTCCTGTGTAGTACTTCTCAGGAGCGTATCCGAGAATTGACATGTTCGCAATCTCGCTTCCAGCGGGCATTCCATCCGGAACCGTCTTAGCAAGCCCACATCTGCCGTGCTTTGCGATGTAATCCATATTCGGTGTGTTTGCGTGCTCAAGCGGCGTCTTTCCGCCGAGTTCGGAAAGCGGGATGTCAGCCATCCCGTCGCCGAGGAGGATTACGTATTTCGTGCGTGCCATTGCTCTCACATTCGTGTGATTTATCTTAATAGTCTCTCCGCATGAGTCGGGGTGCATGGCAGGGCAGTGATAACCGGATATAGGTATCCTGTTGCGGATTTTCGAAGTTTCCGCAAGAATTTTTGGAAAATATGGCAGTTGTATGGAAAGTTTTATGCATATCTATCTCACAGAGGTTTTGCGCTGGATTTGGAGTCTCGCTGTAAACTGTCGAGAGCACCCAACAATCCTGAAGGGAGGCAGACTATGGTATCTGGAGCAAACGACACGCGGACAAGTACAACAAGGGCAACATCGAACGATCAGGAACACTACAGACAAGGAGGCGCAAAATGATATCGAGAAGCAAAGTGAACTGGATTTTTAGAATATGGGTGGCAGCCCTGATCGCGGCGATTTGGCTTGCGGCACTGCCGGCAGGCGCGGATACGTGGACACAGACGACTGATGCGGACTTTGAGAACGGCGAGACGTTCATGGTGGAAGTAGATGATGGCACGCTGAAATTAGCCCGCGGCTTGGGCAACCAGTGGCATGACATCGGTGAGGCGTTGAATGATAACTTTGGCTGCTCTGTAGCATCAGCCGGGGATGTGAACGGAGATGGCTACGATGATGTCATCGTTGGCGCATACCGGAATGATGATAACGGCAACAACGCCGGGAAGGCTTACGTCTATCTCGGCTCTGCAACTGGCATCAGCGCGACCGCCTTGTGGACTGCGACCGGTGAGTCGGCAGTCGATTACTTTGGCTGCTCTGTAGCAACAGCCGGGGATGTGAACGGAGATGGCTACGATGATGTCATCGTTGGCGCATATCGGAACGATTGTGGTGGTAGTGATTCAGGGAAAGTTTACGTATATCTCGGCTCAGCGTCAGGTCTCGGCACGACAGCTGCATGGACTGCGACTGGTGATGCAGCAGGAGATCACTTTGGAAAGTCTATGGCAACAGCCGGGGATGTGAACGGAGATGGCTACGATGATATCATCGTCGGCGCCCATCATAACGATTGCGGCGGCGAGAACGCCGGAAAAGCTTACGTTTATCTCGGTTCATCATCCGGGCTTGTAACAACTGACCCGTGGACTGCGATCGGTGAGACGTCGAAGGATAACTTTGGCTGCTCTGTAGCAACAGCCGGGGATGTGAACGGAGATGGCTACGATGATGTCATTGTTGGTGCCTATCAGAACGATTGCGGCGGTAGTGATTCAGGGAAAGTTTACGTCTATCTCGGCTCTGCCGCCGGGCTTGTAACAACTGACCCGTGGACTGCGACCGGTGAGTCGGAGGTCGATTACTTTGGATACTCGGTGGCATCGGCAGGGGATGTGAACGGAGATAGCTACTCTGACGTTATCGTTGGCGCACATTACAACGATTGTGGCGGCACTGATTCAGGGAAGGTGTACCTCTACCTCGGTTCTTCTTCAGGACTTTTAACGACTGCTTCGTGGACTGCAGCAGGCGAGGTAGCAGGAGATCAATTTGGAAAGTCCATGGCATCGGCAGGGGACGTTAACGGTGATGGCTATGATGATGTCATCGTTGGTGCATGTTACAACGACGATGGCGGCTATTGTGCCGGGAAGGTATACGTCTACCAGAATCTCGATCTCTGGGCTATGGAAGCAGTTAAATGGACTGCGACCGGCGGAGCGGCATCGGATTACTTCGGCTGGTCCGTAGCATCGGCAGGAGATGTGAACGGTGATGGTTACTCTGACGTTATCGTCGGCGCTTACAACGACGCGGGTGCGGCTTACGTTTATCATGGCTCTGCAACAGGCATCAGCGCGATTGCCGCATGGGCTGCGACAGGAGAAGGTATGGGAGATCACTTCGGTCACTCTGTGGCATCAGCCGGGGATGTGAACAATGATGGTTACTCTGACGTTATCGTTGGTGCCCATCAAAACGATAGCTGCGGCAACGATACCGGGAAGGCTTACGTCTATCTCGGCTCTGCAACAGGGCTCAACACAACTGCCTCGTGGACTGCGACGGGCGAGGTAGCAGGTGATTACTTCGGCTACTCCGTAGCGTCAGCAGGAGATGTGAACGGTGATGGTTACTCTGACGTTATTGTTGGTGCCCATCAAAACGATTGCAGCGGCAGTGATTCAGGGAAGATATATCTCTACTTTGGCTCTGCCTCCGGGCTTGTAACAACTGACCCATCGACTGTGGCTGGAGAGGTAGCAGGCGATTACTTTGGCTACTCCGTAGCGTCAGCAGGGGACGTGAATGGAGATGGTTATTCAGATGTTATCGTGGGCGCTTACCGTAGCAATTGTGACTATAGCAATGCCGGGAAGGCTTACGTTTATCATGGCTCTGCAACAGGGCTCATCACAACCGCCTCGTGGACTGAGACAGGCGAGGACGCGGACGATTACTTTGGTTATTCTGTAGCAACAGCCGGAGATGTAGACGGGGATAGCTATTCCGATATTATCATCGGCGCGTATCACAACGGCTGCGGCGGCAACAACGCCGGAAAGGCTTACGTCTATCATGGCTCTGCCTCTGGTCTCAACACAATTCCTTTGTGGAATGCAACGGGCAAGATTGCTTATGATTGCTTTGGCAAGTCTGTGGCATCAGCCGGGGATGTGAATGGAGATGGATGTGGTGACATCGCCGTTGGCGCATGTTACAACGACGATGGCGGAAACAACGCGGGTGCGGCTTACGTCTATCTTGGCTCTGTAACAGGCATCAGCGCGACTGCCTCGTGGACTGCAGCAGGCGAGGCAGCAGGAGATCAATTCGGCTCCGCTGTAGCATCAGCCGGAGATGTGAACGGGGATGGTTGCGATGAGGTCATCGTTGGCGCACGTTACAACGACGATGGCGGGAGCAACGCGGGTGCGGCTTACGCATACGGGGGTTCCGGGTACTCTGAGTACGGGGCGTTCGCTTCCGAAAAATTCAGTGTGAACGGCAGCAACATCGTCAGATGGCTCAACATAAGCTGGAACCCGGTAACACAACCGGGCGGAACCGGTGCCAGATTCCAGATCGGCACCAGCAATGATGGCACCAATTTTGTGTACCTTGGTCCCGACGGCACTCCTGATACATATTACACTGATCCGCACGGTCAGGCGATCTACTCCGAACAGAACGGGAAGGTCTGGAGATACAGAGCGTCCCTCCACAGTGACGAAGAAAAGGCGAAGAGTCCCACAATCACCGATCTCTCCATCGTCTACGAGGAATACCCGTACACTGCGCCCGCTGTTGAGATAACCTCACCCAACGGAGAGGAGATACTCATTGGCGGGGAAGAGGCACAGATCATCTGGAGTGCATCAGGTAATCTTGTGGCAGCACCGATCAGCCTCTACTATTCCACCGACGATGGCTACAACTGGACAACTATAGCTGATGGGATCGCCAATACCGGGACTTATGCATGGGCGGTTCCGGATGTGGAAACTGAAGAAGCACGGGCGCGGGTGGTGGTAACCGATGTCATTGATAACAAAGACTCAGACATCTCCGATGAGACTTTCGTAATCGGGCTTCATAAGGATAGTATCAACCTTTCGTCGGGCTGGAACTTTGTCGCAACACCTGCCATGCTGGATAACTCGGACGATGAGGTGCAGCAGGTCTTTGGAGGTGTTGAGACCGGAGGTAACCCCATTTACCTCTACGATGGTTGTGCATGGAACATGATGAGTGGCAGCGACATAGTGATGACGCTGGATGGCATCTGGGTCTACTCAACAACCGATGAGATTGTGAGCCTCAACTTCGATACCAATCCACCGTCCACCCCGCCGACCAAGAATCTGGAGGCGAACTGGAACGCGATCGGGCACTCGTCAAGGGTGCCGGTCACGGCGGACTCGACACTCACTACAGTTGAGTCCGAATGGACCCACCTGATCGGGTTTGACGCCCCCTCCCAGAGCTACAAGCCCGAGATCGTAAACGATGACGAGACCGGAAGTTCCCACGATGAAGACAATCCCATGTACCCGACCAATGGTTACTGGCTCTACATGACCGATGCCGGAGAACTGGGTGGACTCGATGGCGGCGCACAGGCGGCGGCAACGGCATCGGCAGCAGAGGAGGAGATGACAACTCTCATGGCTGCATCCTCGTCAGAAGTGCCACAGCTTCCTCGGGCATATTATGGCGCGATCACAATAGATGGCGACCCTGCCCCGGCAGGAACCGAGATCATAGCCGCGATCAATGGAACTGAGAAAGGAAGCTTCGTAACCACCTTGATCGGGGTGTATGGCGGTCCTGGCACATTCGACCCAAAACTGCTCGTTGCGGGCAGTGAGTGTGATGTGGGCGACGACGTAACCTTCCGGATCAATGGCATGCAAGCCCACCAGACTGATACGTACAACCCGGGCACAAACACCAACCGTTACCTATCAGTCGGTGAGGTTGAGGTACGTGGCGACCTCAACTCCGACGGCAGCGTCACCCCCGCGGACGCCGCGATCGCGCTTGCAATCGCAGCCGGCAGCCGCCAGTGCGATGCCGCAACGCTCACCGCCGCTGACGTCAGCGGCGACAACAAAGTCACATCTCTCGACGCTCTCATGATCCTCAATGCTGCGGGTGGGACATAGATTTGTAGCCAGAACTGTCCACAGTCCTGACCATTGGTAGGATGTTTTTGAATGCGGATCGCTCCCGCAGATGCGGCGGAGGCTACTCTTTTTAACCGATTCAGTGTAACTGGATGCCATAGGGAGGCGTAAGATCATGGAAGATAAATTGTATCCACTCCAAAAGTAGGTAGTGTCCTAATCTACAATAGTTTATCATAACATGCATTATGTGGGAACATAGTAATACGTAGATGGATAAAATCCGTGAAATCTGCATTAATCAGTGGCTAAAAACCCTTATCAACCACTGATTAACACTGATGAACACAGATTACAGGTTGTTTGTACCGTTGGACCCTTTTTAAAACTCCGCATGACATCGAGCATGTACGTATAATCACCCTCTTATCGGATATTACAACACGGACTTTTTTTATTTCTATTAACTATCTTGGATTGGTACACTACCTCTTTATCTTGTCTTTCTTTGTTTTCGGTTTCTTATTTTTTGGAGTATTTTTGGGTTTTCTTTCTTCTTCTGAAGAGATGTCAACGTTTGGTTCCTTCCCGGAAGGTTTAATGTCTGGTTTTGGCTGCTCTCCTTTCATCAGGCTGATTTCATCTCGCAACTTCTGATTTTCTGCTTTTAATTTTTCATTGTTTTTGCTCAATTCAACGATTCGGCTGGAGAAGGAGACGGAAAGCTTCTGACAGTTGCTTATCATGAATTCCATCAGATCGGACATTTATCGTTTCTACTGTTTGTGCGATCCCTGATGAATTCATGAGACGACCTTTACTCTTCTGGTATATAGTATTCTATCGAATGGGGTGATGTGATAAAACAACTGGTATGGCGATTCATTGCTTGTCAAATGACAATAATAACATGGTCATTGGGGACTCTGTATATTTATACTTCTTCGAGTTACCCTCTGATTCGGAGGGGATACAAAAATAAAACCCGCCGGGCGGCAGGCACTCATCCGATCACTCGATCGGTATCGTTTCGCCCAGCGTGATCGTTCCGTCGTCTGCTATCTGCCACGTGCAGTATTCGCCAAAGACATCGCCGACGCCATCAAAGGTGAGCTCTCCGGATGCACCCTGGTAATTGATCTCCTTTCCTTCCCGAATCAGTGCAAGCGCTGTTCCGATGTCAGAGACCTCCTCTCCCGGTGCATTTGCAACACTCGGGAGCGTATCCCGTATCGCGGTTCCGTCTGCACTTCCCGACTTCTCTATCGCAAGAGCGATCAGGGCGGCAGCGTCGTAGGTGTTTGAGCAGAACGTGGCTGGCGCTTCTCCGTACTCTGCCTCGTAAGCCGCGGCAAAGACGTCGTGGGCAGGACCTGTGGCTCGCGGGTCTGGCGTTGTGCCGACGAAGCCGGCTATGATGTAGTTGCCCTCGGTGTCCTTTCCGACCTTCTCGGCAAGTTCATCGGTACGCATTCCTTCTGAGAGAAGCCAATCGCTCGTTTCCATGATGCCTTTCTCGTAAGCGGATTTGAGGACTATGCTTCCCGTGTCCGGATAGCCAACGAGGACGATTGCGTCCGGATCGTTCGCAGAGACTTTGTCAACCTCCGAATCGAACGTCGCCCCGCTCGGATCGTACCTGACCCTGTCCATAACGGTTCCGCCGAGTTTCTCGAACTCTTCCTTGAAGACACCCTCAAATCCTACTCCGTAAGGGTTGTTCAGGACGATTGTGCTCGCATTAACGTACCCGCTGTCCTTTGCAAGTTTCGCCATCGCTTTTCCTTGCAATGCGTCTGACGGAACGGTTCTAAAGTAGAATCCGTCGTCCTCGTACGTCGTGAAGTCGGGTCCAGTGTTGGATGGTGATATCTGAACGATCTTGTTTGCAATCGCAATGTTTATTATCGCCAGACTCGGACCGCTTCCCGCGGCACCGATCACCGCCGGAACCTTATCTATGGTTGCCAGCTGGTTCATCGCATCGACCGCAGCGACCTCTGATGTCCGGGAGTCCGTGCTCACGATGACAATCTCGCTTCCGAGAACGCCTCCATTCTCGTTCACTCCCTTTATCGCAAGCCGCGCGCCGTCCTCCATAGGTCCGCCATACGCGGAGAGGTCTCCTGTGAGTGGCAGCAATGTGCCGATCTTGACTGCGCCTGCGCCATCGGTTCCCGCGCCCTCATCCGGTTTCGCGTCTTCCGCATGACCTGCCTCCTCTGCATGTTCCGCGCCTTCTTCACCTGACGGAGTCACGCAGCCGGATGCCAGAATGATGGCAAAGACTACGAAAATCGCCAGATATGTTGCTATTTTCAAACCTGTTCCTCCTATCTGTTTGTTATGGTTGTTCGATCTATCATATTCGGAGATTCCCTCCGTTCACCTCCGATACAGTCCGTCAGAACCATTTGTTTGATGATATATATGTTTTCTGTACGGGCGGGCGGATGCGGGTCGTGGATGCCGCTATCGTCCGTCCGAAATTGTTATCACGCATGATACGCCACTATACACTGATGGACGATCTCGATTGCTCGATTCTCTGGCATCTCTGCGAGAACGGCAGGGCAAGCACGACAGAGGTCGCAAAGGAACTGGGGGTTGCGCCCTCGACGGTGCACAACCGAATCAATCGATTGAAGGAAGCCGGCGTAATCGAACGATTCACAGTCATCCTCGACCCGGCAACCGTCGGGCAGACAGTAACAGCGTACATCGGGATCAATATCGAATCCGAGAGGAGGATCGCCATAATCGACCGGCTGCAGAAGATCGAGGACGTTTGCGAGATCTATGAACTGCTTGAGCCGTACGATCTGTTCATAAAGGTGCGCACCCATGATATCAGTTCACTCAAGGAGCGCGTTCTGCATACGATCAACGATCTCGACGGGGTTCTCGATTCGAGCACCATTCTGACAACGAAACGACATAAGGAGGTATCTTCAACCGTTAAGGGGAAGGTAAGGGATCAACATGATAACAAGTTTTGAGGCAGTACTGACCGCAATCGTATATCTGCTCGGGGGCGCGTTCATTTTGTTTATATACGAGGCGTACACACACACGCACCAGAAAAACCTTCTGATGCTGGCAATCGGGATGTTCATACTGATATTCGGGAGCAATTTCGATATACTCGCCGGACTCTTGCTCTCTGACTACGTAGGGGAATCAACGTCGCGCATAATCGCTTTACTGATCGAAATACCGGGCATTCTGATCATGCTCTATTCGGCTATCAGGTCATAGGTACAGGTACTATGGGGCGCGATCACCACAAATCCGACAGGTACTCGACGTTTGCCAGAAACTGGAAACTGATCGGGATAACATCGAGAAAACGGTGGCAAAAGAAGAGCATTCAGGAGAAGGTGCTCTGGCGTGTGCTCGAACGGGTCAGCAGGTCAGAAGGCGGGACTGCCATCATCCGCAGCGCCTGCTACGAGACCGGACGCTCGGACGGGGAGAACCTGCAGAAGAGCGGCGATGTCACCGGCGCAACTGGTGCTACCGATATCGGTGCGGGTCTGGCGACGATCGAGCTTATGTGCCTGCTCTCAGGTATACAGACCGAACTTACCCGGGTGGACGGGAAACCCGCATTGAGAGTCATGAACTGCCCGTACTCTGGCATATTAACAGATCTGTGTTCGCCTGACATGATCTGCGAGTGCCATCTCATGGGCATTGTTCATGCAACCTACGCCGGCATCGATTCCGATCGTGGGTGCCGGCTCAACCGGAGACTGCGGATGTGTGCGGGCGATCCGTACTGCGAGTTTGTGATTGAGTGAAGTCTGAAAGGATCCGGCTGATTGTGATGACCAAATTCGATATTTTCGAAATAAAGTTTCGGAAAACCACAGAGGACACAGAGAGCACAAGAGGGGGCGAAAGAGAGAAATAACAACTCTCTGTGACCCTCTGTGCTCTCTGTGGTTTAATCTTCCTTACTATGGCCAGATCCTCTGGAAGAGTGAAAAAGTGCTTGCAACGCGAATTACAGAGAGAGCCAAAAAGATTGATTCGTCCTCATGAACTCACATAAAACATCTTATCGATCGCCATTTGGTAAATAAACATCTTTTACCTGAAAAATCTGCTCAAAAACTCAAAATCAGCAGCGTAAACGACCTCTTCGCCTTCGAGCACCGTATATCCCAGAGAGGCGCACTCGTACATCTGTTTTCCGAGCGCACAGGACAAAAGCTTTGATTCCAGCAGGTGCTTTGCCGATGCATATTTACGATATACATCCACAACATACCGCCCGTTCTCGATATACACGCCGGAAAACGTCTCTTCATCCTCAAACTTCATTTTGAATCGCTCTGCGTGCTTCCGCATGTACACAGGCGGACCATCGTGCTTCATAAGCGGCGGAAGCGATCCTGACATCAGTTCGATCAGCAGCACGACGTTGTCGCCCCCCTCAGCCCCACCCTCGCCGCCCGCAGACTGAACCTGAACCCCGACAGAGCTTCTATGCACTGCGAATCCATGCTCCTTCAGGAGAGTGAGCACCGACTGCTCCATTTTATATAATTGTGGGTATACTATGTCTTCGACCATGTCCGGAATTCCGAAGACGACTGCAAGGAGATCGGTGCCCCGCTCCGCAATTGCCGCGAGTATCTCATGTTCGGTCATGCGGGGTTTTGGCTCTGCAAAGAAGTACCCGATGGACGGCTCTGCCAGAAATCCTCGTGCTGCGTCCACGAATGTGTAGAACTGGTCAAGGGAGAGCGCTGCTGCGACGTTGCGGTTCGGATCGGTCGGATCGATCACGCAGAGCGGCTCCCACGGATTTCCGGGGGCGATCTCTGCATCCACATCCGCATCTGTACCTGTGCCTGTGCCCGCACCCACACCTGCTGCACGCCTGGATGCGTCGGTGCTGGCTCCGGGCTTGATCAACAGACCCTCCTGCCAGTCGCTGGCAGCCTCAAGCACCCCGAGAAACGAGCCGTAGCGGAGGACCAGCAGTTCGCAGAGAAAGCCGGAAAATCCACGTACTCGCAGTTCCGAGCCGTAGACGCCAGAGCGCTTCATGAACTGCTTGAGAAGCAGCACACTGTCCTCCAATCCGCGGATCCGCGACAGAACGTACTGATTGTGAAAAGGCGTCCGATCGACCGCGGATTTAAGCTCTCGCACGCTGTTTACCCGATAGCACGGCACCAGATCGACCCGGTACTCGCCGAATCTGGCATGGATGTACGGATGCTCTGCATACCGCATTTCAAAGCTATTTGCACGGTCTGCCACCGATTTTGCGATGCGCAGCCCCTCGACTTCGAGTTCCTCTCTCGAGAGGGTTGTGGGGAGCATTATGAACATGTCCAGATCGTGTTCTCCGGAAATCCATGTTTTCCGTGCCGCAGACCCCACCATCTCGCACGGTACTCCCTCTTCCACGATATAACCCTCGATCTTGCGTGCGAGTTCTGCGAGTTTCTCGCGTTCTTCGGGGGTCGGTTTGATCTTCGCGAGTACGGTTGCATGGATTTTTCGGATGTTGTTTCGGATGTTGTTTTGCATGGTCTTTTCTCGCCTTTCACGTATCTTCTGTCGGCTTACATAAGTGTTCATGATCTGCGATACTTGACCCCCAACCATTGATGCTACAACGTGGCGAAACGAGCGGCGACGAACATTTACGCAGTGGAGGGGGAAGCATCCGATATATAAAGGCGGGTTCTCACTACTTGATCATGCCGTGGTTAGGATTCGACTCACCTGCCGCATCCAACACCTTCCCACACAGATCATTGCTGATCCAGATATCACCACGATGCATAATTTCTTTTATTGCAGCCTCAAATTCTCTGAAATTGATTAGTTCGGTTTTATATGCACTGTACAGGATGCCAAGTGTACCTAACACATGCAAACCGTGATTCCTTGCCTCGATTCGTGCATGCCAATCATCAATCAATACCAGATCGGCATCGAGTGCGATAGACAGTTCAATCGTCTCGATTTCACCTTCATCGATTCCAATATCATCGAAGACGACTGTACTCGCGGGAGACGCTTCTTTCACGATCAGTACGTCCCCGATGAGCAATCTGGCACGAAACGCATCTATGCAACCGACCCGGGTGCCATTTACTACGACCTCCTCATACACCATTTTTGGAATATATACATTACAATACAAATCTCTGAGAAGATGTAATAAATTGAGTTTACCGAGTGCGATCAGGGGACCTGCGTTGGATACGACCCCACTCATCCAAGTTCCTCTGCAACCATCTCATCATCATAAGATGGTTCAAATCCACGAGCGGATGCGTATGCAATCATATCTCGCAAAGGCAGCCCGGCGATTCGGGATGCACGCCAGATTGATATCTTGCCTTCTTTGAATATCGCCAGCGCCTGCTCCGTTCTCATGCATTTTGCTCCGATTTCGATCAATCCCTGCAGAACATCTTCATTGATTGTGGAGATCGTTTTCAGGATTTCATCCGAAACTTCAACTGTCATTGACATAATACCCCAGATGCACTCGTTCCTAATAAATTTATCTAAAACGTGGCTGTCAAGTTGTTGGGGGCTGATAAATCGTTTTCTGTGGTTTTAGTCACACTACTTATCATGAATTTCACGAATCGGGCGAATGACACGAATTTACCGATATCGATTCGTGCGATTCGTTTAAACGTGTCATTCGTGTTTGTGAAAGGCTCGTCTGGCAATCATTGATCCAAACGCCAAAACACCCCGGAAGCCCGCTGACCGCCAACACTCGATCACCGCCGGGTGCCTCCGGCACTCCCGGCACCCCGCAGCGTCTCGATCTCGTCAACGCCCCGTATCCGCAGCAGAAACGTGCCGTAGCATGGTTTGGTGTACGGGAATATCACGTCCTCTGAATCGATTCCTATCGTAATCGGGGGAACTCCAATCAGATAAACGTCAAACATCTTGTATCCGGGTTTGACCTCGTGAATCTCCTTAAAATTTTTCCGGACATACTCCCTGCACTCACTAAACGTCGTATTTTTGAGAATGATCTCGTATTTCATCTGCTCTATGCATCCCATGCCATCACCCGTCTACCATCACTCTGTCTGCCATCACCATGTCCATCATCACCCTGTCTATCTTCTTCTTCAGCGGAATCGGATTATGAGCGGTCGCTGATACGAGCTTCTCGCAGTCAAAATCCATACTCGATGCGAGCGCGTCCGCATCGCTCCCGAAGACGATTGCAACAAGTTTCGCGTTCGATATGCTGCGCATGGTTGCGAGATACGACACGCCCGCGTCGTTGTGGACGAATCCGAAAGAGAGATCGAAATCGATCTTATTCTCCGCAAGATTCGCTACGCAGAGATCCAGATCGACCATCCCGCGGGTCCCGTCCACGTAGTGCCCGTCCGGGTCAGAGATCCTGATAAGGTTGAGCGCGGATCGTGTTCCGGCTACGGTTACGTCGATCCCCTCTTTTCCGAGCCTGCTTGCAAGATAGAGCGCGATGCCTGTCTGAACCGGCGATTCCGGACATCCCAGAAGCAAAAGAGCGTTATTCGCTTTGATCGGCACCCTTAACCCTCCGGCGACGCTTACGGTAGCTCCTTCCTCTGTATCGGAACTCTCTTGTGCAGTTCGTCTACCACGTATTCACATGCGAGAAACGCATCCTTCCTGTGCGGAGCACCGCAGACGACGAGCAGTATCTTTCCACCAATGGGAAGCGTCCCCTTGCGGTTACGGATGTCAAGAGACCTGATATCGAAGCGTTCCATCGCCTCGTCCCGTATTTTGCCGAGTTCCTCCGCGGCTGCGCCTTCATGCACCGCAATCTCCATGCCACTGATCCCGTCGTCCCTGACGATACCAAGAAACGTGACGACTGCGCCGACATCCGGATTCTCTGCCTCTTCTATTACTTTACTTATATTAAAATCTTCTTCTGTTATTTCGATCATCCGAGCCACCTGTCACACTGGATACGCCGCCTTCCTTTTAACATCTTCGGAGGCGCGGGAGGGATTGGTTCGTAAAAGTCTCAAGTGTGCCGGTAAAACCTTTAAGTAGGTGCTGTATTTAATGTGAATACCACGCGCATGCGGCGACATTGAATTTTCTTGATAATATCTCTTCAAAAAGCGAGGAATGAGTCATGAAGACGCCAAAATACACCACAAAAATTGAAAAAATACACGGACTCGACGACAACGAAGGAGTTGCACTCAAAGAAGTTACCAAAAAGTTCGCTTTCCGTGCAAATGAGTACTACCTCGATCTGATCGACTGGGACGATTCCCACGACCCAATAAGACGCATTATAATACCGGACGTACGTGAACTTGAGGAATGGGGGCAACTGGACGCTTCAGACGAGAACGCGTATACGAGAGTTCCGGGTCTGCAACACAAATACAAGTCCACTGCGGTTCTTCTGATAACTGATGTGTGCGGTGGGTACTGCCGGTTCTGTTTCAGAAAGCGGCTTTTCATAGACGGTCATGACGAGATCTCCCGTGATGTCGCGGGCGGGATCGGGTACATCCGTGCGCACAAAGAGATCTCCAACATCCTTATCACCGGCGGGGATCCTCTGATGCTGTCCACAAACAAGCTGGAAACGATAATACGGGAGCTTCGGGAGATCGACCACGTCAAAATCCTGCGTATCGGGACGAAGATTCCGGCGTTTAATCCGTATCGGATCCTTGATGATCCGTCCCTCCTTGAAATGGTGCGGAAGTACTCAACTCCTGAAAAGAAGATCTATGTGATGACGCAGTTCAATCACCCTGCGGAACTGACAGACGTCGCCATTGCGGCTGTGCACTCCCTGATCCGGGCAGGTGCGATAATCGCCAACCAGACGCCGGTGCTACGAGGGGTCAACGACGACCCCAGTGTCCTGTCGCTGCTTCTCAAAAAACTCTCGTTCATCGGAGCCGCCCCCTACTACGTCTTCCAGTGCCGTCCGACCGCAGGCAACAAGACCTTCGCGGTCCCGGTCGAGGAGACATACGAGATATTCCAGCAGTCGATTACAGACTGCGCAGGTCTCGCCAAGCGCGCCAGATTGATCATGTCGCATTCGACAGGAAAGATCGAGATCGCGGGAATGACAGATCAGCACATCTTCTTCAGGTACCATCAGTCCGCAGACCCGGCGCAGATCGGAAGTTTCGTCGTCTTCAAGCGCAATCCTGGCGCATACTGGTTCGATGACTACCACGAGATCGTTGCGAGATACCCGGAATCGTGACGGCGCAGTGGCGACGGTGAGCGGTGATGGGTTGTGATGGTGATATGTTTATAATCCTCTATCTAAATGAAGAGCCATGAAACATGCAGAGATAGAAGAGATCACAATTCTCCCGGGCAGAAAGAAAGACGGAGAAGCGGAAGATTTCGGCAGCATCGTTATCACACTCGGCGAAACGATCTCGATCGTCGGTCCGACTGGTTCCGGAAAAAGCGCATTCATAAACGATATCGAGATGTTTGCTCAACACGACACGGTAACAGGCAGGACGATTCTGGTCAATGGTGAGCATCCCCCTGAAGAGTACGTAAGGGACCCTTCAAAGAAGCCGATCGCTTCAATAACTCAAAATACACAGTGTTTGGCGGATTTGCTCGTAAAAAATTTCCTGGAAATGCACGCAAGAGCGAGAAAGATGGTTGATTGCGAGGTGATCCAAAAAACAATCGATCTGGCAAATGAATTCACCGGGGAGAAGATATTGCCTGGTATGAAGGTGACAGAGTTGTCAGGAGGTCAGACCAGAGCTTTGATGATAGCAGACGCCACCCTCATCAGCAATACGCCCATAATACTCCTTGACGAGATCGAAAATGCCGGTATATTCAAAGACAGGGTGATAGAGTGCGTAAAGAGGTTCAGAAAAGCCGTGGTCTTCGTCACCCATGACCCACTCATAGCCCTGTTGTCTGACAAAAGGATTGTTATGAAGAATGGCGCTGTGGAAAAGGTTCTGACACCTAAAGAAGAAGAAAAACCCATTCTCAAAAGGATAATGTTGATGGATAAGAGGATGGACGTCATAAGGGAAAAAATAAGGCAGGGGGAATCGATATGCGATTGATCATCGTGGCTGGTCCGCCATCTGCCGGAAAGACCACATTGACGAGGCAGATCATAAATGGCTTGCAGAACAAGAGCAAAAATAAAAACAAGGTATCCTACCTGAAGATCGATGTCGTTAGAGCTTTTGAAGACGAAGAACTCAAAAAAGAGTTTGGAATCCCGACGAAAAAGATTTATTCTGGCGATCTCTGCCCGGATCACGCAGGCATCATGGTTCTCAGGGATGCGGTCGTTTGGGCGGAAGAAAACGAGTCTGATCTTCTCATCGTTGAGAGCGCGGGCTTGTGCCTGCGGTGTTCGCCGTACGTCACAGAGGGTCTTGGCATAGTGGTGCTCAGTGCGATCAGCGGAACCAATACTCCGCTCAAGATGGGTCCGATGATAACTCTCGCGGATCTCGCGGTTGTGACGAAGATCGATCTGATTTCGCAGGCAGAGAGGGAGGTATTCAGAGAGAAGATAAAGGAGGTTAACGGAAACATCGATATCATAGAGACGAATGCGCTGCAAGGGACCGGGATGCGGTATCTGATGAGGATTGTAGACTCCCTTAGTGACATAGACAAGGAAAAGGTGATGTTGAAGGGAGAGCCGCCTCTCGGGGTCTGTACGATCTGCATCGGCAAGAAGGATATTGGATGGCAGAACCATTTTGGCGTGATACGACGGCTGAAAGACGCGGATTATCTGTATCGGGGCGACTGAAATGGCTGAAATGGGCTGGAATCCGCCCGGAAAAAACTGTGGGCTGTGTGGTGTGGAGAGTTGTGATGAGTTTGTCATATCGGTACAAAAAGGCGAAAAATCCTATTTTGACTGCCCTTTTTACAGAGAAGAGATAGAAAAAATCGAAGAGACGGAATTGTGTCGAGACAAGGACTCCTACTCCGGAAAAGACATTCTTGGCAGGGACTACGATTTTATTCTTGATCCTATGCCCTGCGAGGTCTCTGCACGAAAGGTAATACTCCCATTCAGACCGGATCTGGTAGAGAAGTGGGGGATCGTCCCGGACGACATCGTTGTCGGCAGACCTGCGGGATCGGGCTGTCCTGTGCAGCACGTCATGAGGGTGATCGATGCGAATGCCGTAACCGGAGTCTTGACGTGTTTCGTTGTTGGCCCAGCGCATTCGAGAGGCAAACAGGTAAAAGAGATCGAAGCGTATCACGTAGTTGGCTTTGTTGGTGTTGCAAGGGTTGTTGCCAGGGAACCGGTCTTTGGAATGCGGCAGAGGTTTTTACCTGGGTTCTGCATGATGGATTTGAGCCATACCGGCGTTATCAATATGATTCTGGAAAAAAAGGATGGATTCCATGTCAGAATTGAGGATGTACGATTGTAACGATTGTGAAGATCATGAATACCGCAAAAGAGGTCAATGACCGGATAAAGGAAGGAAAAGCGGTTGTTTACACCGCAGAAGAGTTTAAAAGGATGTTAAGAGCTGGAGAGGACATTACACCGAGAGATGTGGATGTGGTGACAACAGGCACCTGCGGCGTGATGTCAGGCACAGCAGCCGTTTTATCGATACCTGTTGCCGGAAGGGGGGCGTTTGCGCGTGCAAAGAGTGTTTTATTAAACGGTGTTCCTGCATCCCCTGGTCCATGTCCAAACGAGAATCTTGGAATCGTGGAGGCGGTTCTGTACGGGTCAACGCCAAGCATCTCCGGACCGATGGAATACGGTGGTGGGCACCTGTTTCGGGAGCTGGTGGAAGGAAGAGAGATCGATGTGGAGGTGGATTCCGGTGGGAAAATATTCGAAAACACGGTAACACTCGAAGATCTGGAGTTTGCAAGGATTATTACGACCAGAACCTCCGTTAAAAACTATACGGGATTCCTGAATAAGGGAAGCGATGCTGTCAGGACTATCTTCTCGGTTGCCAACGGATTGAAGGGACCCTGCAAGGAACTTTCTGTGAGCGGCTGTGGTGAACTCAATCCACTGGAGAACGATCCGCTGGGGGAATCAATTGGTGTTGGGACCGGGATACTGGTAAACGGTGCTCCCGGGTATGTGATTGGCACCGGAACGAGAAGCAGCCCGGAAAAGCCGAATCTTTCGGTGTTTGCTGATATGCGCGGGATGAACCCTGAATACATGGGCGGGTTCAGGACTTCGGACGGCGTAGATTGTATAACGTCCATAGCGGTTCCGATCATAGTTACTGAAGACACCTTGCCCAACCTCAAAATTCTGGATGAGGATGTGAAACTGCCGATAGCAGACATCCACGACAGGATACCGTTTGCAGAGGGGAGTTATGCAGACCTCTGGCAGGGCACTGACATGGAAGTATACTTCGATCCAGCGAGATGCATCGGTTGCGACGACTGCGAGGTCGAGAGCTACTGCCCCACGAATGCGTTTTTACGGTCGGGCGGAATCGATAGGGCGAGGTGCTTTAACTGTGGAGCCTGTTTGAATCTGTGCCCGGAGCGCGCATTTAAAGGGAATCTGGGACGTATTGATGTAGAGGGAAACGAAGTTCCCATAACATTGAGGCAGTCAAACAGGGCGAGAGCGGATGAGTTATCACACGAATTGAAAGAGATGATTCTGGACGGCAGATTTACGCTGACGGATCCGGTTGGATCGTTGAGGTGACGGCGATGGCAATGGAAGTAGAAACGGAAACAGCAACGAAAGCATTTGAGATGATAGACATTCCGGACCGGGCGAAAAAACCAAGAGACTCTGGTCTTACGATGGTACTGGACAAGGGACTTGGTTACAACGCCGCATCCGACCTGATGGAATGCGCAGGCGAGTATATCGACGTGATCAAGCTCGGATGGGGCACTCCAAGAATCTGCCCGGAAGAGGCGGTCAAGAAGAAGATACGGTTATACCGGGAGCATGGGATCATTGTGAGCAACGGCGGGACGCTCTTTGAGATCGCATACCTGAAACGAAAGGTGGACGAATTCTTTGGATACGCCAGAAGGATCGGCATCAACGGAATTGAGATATCCGACGGTTCCATCGAGATTGGCATGGATGAAAGGACGGAGATGATCGAAAAAGCAAAGAGAATAGGTTTTGAGGTCTTCTCAGAGGTTGGCAAGAAAAATCCATCAGAAGACGCGAAATTTACTGTGGAAGAGCGAATCCACGAAGCGAAAAACGATCTAAAAGCAGGAGCAGACAAAGTAATCATGGAAGCCAGAGAAAGCGGGAAGGGAATCGGCATATTCGATGGTGTTGGCGGCATCAGGGAGGATATGGCAGAAAGACTGGTAAAAGGCATCGGAATCGAAGATATTCTCTTTGAAGCGCCGATAAAGAGTCAGCAGGTTTATTTGATACTCGAATTCGGAATTGACGTCAGTCTGGGAAACATATCGCCTGCTGATGTGATCCCGCTCGAAACATTGAGACGAGGTCTCAGAGGGGATACGCTTGGCAGGGTATAGTATCAGCATCGGGGACTTCGGGAGTGGAGGCGGACACGTTGACCGCGTCTGCGTCCTGATCGACGTCTTGAGAG
This sequence comes from Methanosarcinales archaeon, assembly GCA_021159385.1. Taxonomy (GTDB): domain Archaea; phylum Halobacteriota; class Methanosarcinia; order Methanosarcinales; family Methanogasteraceae; genus Methanogaster_C. Next base: position 8,698 of record JAGGRW010000001.1, on the reverse strand, counting down.
CCTCTTCAACCATTATAACGGCTCTTGCAAACGGTGTTCGGGAGGTAATTCCGGTAGATAGCGAAGAAGCGGCGTTTGGATTAAAAGAAGAGGGGTGTGTGATTGCAGGCGAGCGCGGGGGTGTCAAATCCCATAATTTCGATATCGGAAACTCGCCTGTCGAGTTACTTCAGTACCTGAAACGGTCTGATATTGAAAGACTCGCGTTAACAACCACCAACTCGACAGAGATACTGACCGGACTGGACTGTGCGCTCATAAGCTCAAGCCTGAACCTGAGTGCTGTCAGGAACAGACTCGAGAAGACCGGCGAGAGCGCAGAGATATTGGCTGTGGGCGGCAGGCATGGGGTAACAGAGGACCTTGCGGTTGCGATAGCACTTTACAGCAGCCTGAATGACGGCATTGAGATCGACGAAGGATTCCTGGCGAGATCCGTTCAACAATCCCGCGCTGCAAGGTATCTGGGCGAGATCGGCTATGCGAAGGACGTTTTGTTCATCTCGCAGATCGATAGATACGATGTCGTTCCCGTACTGGAAGATGGTGTGATATTGGGGTAATGGTGAGGGGATACTGTGGTGATACAGTGATGTGCAGACCAGAGAGTCTCGGATTGGCGATGGAGCGGGTTCTGATCAGACTCGGCGCACCGGAAGAAGACGCAAGAACGGTCTCTGATGTACTTCTGAGAGCTGAACTGAGGGGCTTTGGGTCTCACGGAATTATGAGATTCCCGAAATTGATCGCATCGATCGAGCACGGTCTTCAGAGGACAAAGACCGAGATAACGATTGAGAGGGAGTCGCCCAATTCGGCGTTGATCAACGGGAACAGCGGTCTGGGAATGGTCGTTGCCGCAAAGGCGATTACGATTGCAATCGAAAAAGCGAGGAGTTGCGGTATCGCAGCAGTTGGAGTGCATAACACGAACCATTTTGGGATGGCTGGCTACTACTCAGAGATGGCAGCGTTGAGTGGGATGATCGGGATCGTGTTCTGCAATACGGAGCCAGCAATGGCAGCATTCGGTGGAAAAACCCCGGTTCTCGGAACAAATCCCATCTCGGTTGCGGCACCGACTATGGAGCGTCCGGTCGTATTCGACGCAGCAACGACCAATATCGCAAGAGGAAAGGTGTCACGAGCTATCAGCGAAAATGAGCTGCTTCCGGATGATTGCGCTCTTGACAGGGACGGAAATCCAACGGTTAATCCCGAAGAACTCTTTAGTCTTCTTCCAATCGGCGGAAAAGACTTCGGGTATAAGGGTTACGGATTATCCTATGTTATCGATCTTCTCTGTGGACCTCTTACCAATGCTGCGAGTGGAACAGACGTCAGAGGCACGACAACACTGGAAAAATGCACAAAAGGGGATTTCTTCATCGCGATAAACATTTCGAGTTTCACCGATCTCGATCTTTTCAAATCAAGGTCAGGTGAACTGGTGCGGGAGGTCCAAGACGATTGCGCCATGTTTCCTGGGGAACGGGAAGAGCTCAACGAGAAGAAGAGCATAAGCGGCGTGGAAGTTCCTGATCTAATTTATAGCGAGTTTGAAGACGTCTGCATGAAGTACGGCGTTGCGGTAGGTGAGTAACATGTACGAGATTGAAGAGAAGGTCATAAAGATACTCAAAAAGAACAAAATCGATATTGTTGCGACAGTTCCGTGTGATAAAGCAAAGGATCTCTTTTATCTCCTGCACTCTGATCCGGAGCTCCGCGAGATACCGATAATAAGGGAGGAGGACGGAATCGGCATCGGCGCGGGCGTATACCTTGCAGGCGGAAGACCTGCGATTGCTATCCAGAGTTCGGGCTTGGGCAACTGTTTCAACGCGTTACTTTCTCTTTCCGTAACTTACGAGCTGCCGTTGCCGATAATTGCCAGTTGGCGCGGGTTTTACGACGAGAAAATACCTGCACAGATTCCGTTCAACAGCGTTCTCCCGGATGCGCTGCGGGTGTGGAAGATTCCTTGCACGGTGATAGAAGAGCCGTCCGAGATCGGCATGGTGGATGAGGTCATCGAAGCCGCGTACGACGGCAACACGCCCTCCGTTGCCCTGATATCTCCGAAAGCCTGGGCAGGGGTGGAAGAAGACAAGGTGGAGCGCGCTGAGAGCACAACCGCAGAGCGATTTCCGGAGAGGGGGCGAATCTCACGCTTGAGATACGAACGAGTAATTCGCGAACCCGTAATGACGAGATATGACGCGATAAAGATCATATCGGAATATCTGCACGAGGAGGCTGTCGTATCCAATATCGGCATCCCGAGTAAGGAACTGTACGACGCAGGTGACCGGGATCTCAATTTCTATATGCTGGGGAGCTATAGCCAGGCGTCGTCCGTAGGCTTTGGAATCTCGCTTGCAACGGCAAGAGAGGTAATCGTTCTCGATGGCGATGGGAGTCTTTTGGCATCAAATGTGCTGCCGGTGCTGGCAGCGGAACGTCCAACGAATCTCTCTATCTTCTGCCTTGACAATGGCACACTCGGCAGCACAGGAGATCAACTGACGAACGCGTACATGCAACTGGACCTGGAATTGATGGCGGTGAGCGCCGGGATTAACGAGACCGGAAAAGTGCATACCGAGCAGGAACTGCGGTCAGCAATTGAGAATTTGTACGAGAGCGATGGTCCGAGGTTCATTCACGTGATGGTAAAACCGGGCAACGCAGATGTTCCGAACATCCCGCTTATGCCTGTTGCGATAAAGGAGCGGGTAATGGAACATCTTCATGGAACGGCACGATATCTGCGTACCAGTCCCGGAGGAAGAGGAGTGTATGGTACTTCATAAATACGGGAAGCGGCACGGTTGCAAGGGTGACTGAAAATAGGATTACCAGTATGGCTACAAAAATATACAATCCGATCCCGATGAGAAATACCGGGTCAAGAAAGCCGGTCACCGCCGGCATTGCGAGAATCAGATAATATATCACAACGCCGATCGGCACCAGTATGAGCATTGCGAGCAGAAAGACGATGATTCCTGCAATCGCTGCAACGATTGAGACCACTATACTCAGTATGATCCGCAGAACCCAGTAGACCAGTAGCTGCGAAACGCTGTGCTTTGCTGTGCCGATCACTCGTAAGAGCGCACCAATCACACCCACATCCTCGTAGAGCATCACCGGGATCGCCATGTTGATGAACGAACCGATCACTGCAAAGATTATGCTACTAATTATAATAACAATGAAAAGTAAAAAGATCGATCCGAGAATCGTAATCCCAAAGTTGCCATCCAGTATCGTGGGAATCGCTGGCAGGAGCGACAGGATAATTGCGATCAGGAATATTATAGTAAGTGTCCACCTCAACGCGAAGAGCTGCAGTGCGTTCCCCATGTTGTTTCTGATGTATGCCCGGAGCATGACCCGGTTCGTCACAACGGACTCGACGAGCGCAAACTCCATGATGCTCGAGATGTAGGAGAGCAGGAGTATTGTCAGGAGGATGGAAATTACTGCAAGTATGATTGCAATCACGTTCTGGTCAACGAAGGCCGAGATTTTGACTATCGCCTCTTCGATTGCTGTATTAAACTCAGAATGATCGCCAAAGTCTCCAAAACCGTTGTCCTGTAGGTTGTATCTATAACCCGGACCGCCACCGCCACCATTGCCGCCATAACCGCCATAACCGCCGATGAAAAGGAGTATCACTGCAAGTTTCACCCATTTTTTCAGATCGAACGGCTCAAAGAGCATGCATCTGGTCTTTGCGAGAGCAGTCTCGATCACGTCCCACGCGATCCAGTCAGTCATGACAGTTAGAATGACTTGATTGAGTATATGGGTTGCGGTAACTCCGGATCGCTTCAATTCTGCTCTGACGCTGGCTGATGCCTTCGCCTTCACCCGATCTCGTGCACATATACTTGAGCCCCACCGATTCATCTATCCAAATTAGTCATGTCGGCTGTTTTATTTCGACATCAGCGATAGTACCATCCTCGTCTCTGATACGTACCAAGTATTCTCTGCTTGCTTCCTCAAATATATTCGTAACTTCGCAATCTACGATCCAGCATCCTTCTCTGTGATCGTACGCAATTTTAATCGTTTCAAACAGGAAGTAAAGATGACCTTTTGTTTCTTCAAAATATTTTTTAGCGATTTTTGCCGCATCTTTTGCATCGAGTTTCATTTGGATCGTCTCTCAAGTTTGGTGTATGCCGGTCTTAAGCACAGAGCCGGCGTATTGTTTTCCATTCGCCGTGTGATAAACATATCCTCTCACACAACCCCTTCCTTGCCGCGGATGCTCTCGACATTCAGTGCGGGGTGGTGCGGTTTTGAGCAAGGATTCTTTGATCTCGGCACAACCACCAGCACGTTGACCGCCCAGGCAGAGTCCGCATGTTATATGCGATGGCACTGCAAATACTCGCGTACATGTTCAGAACCATTCTCGTGCTGGATATATTCGATGGCGTTGTCGTCCATGCGGTCGGTGGCAGGCGAGAGGAATATCGCCCGATCGCCGAATACAGTTCGGTCTGCGAGACGTCAGACGCTGTTGCGATCGTAAGATCGCTCAAAGCAAGGGAGGTGTACGCCGCAGACCTCAACCGGATACGCGGGCGCGGCACGGCTGCCGACAATGATTCGGTTGTGCGGGATGTATCCATGCACTGCAAGACGATACTCAGTTGCGGGGTTCGGTCTGCCAATGATTTCGCACGTGGACTTCTGATCGCTGATACTGTCACGATCGGAACCGAGAACGCTGGGTTTGACGTGATCGGGGAGGTGTGCGGGTGCGGGAGTAAATATGAATGTGAATGTGAGGCCGCCGGGACTGATTCCAGGCGAGTGGGTGTGGATGTGAATATCGACCTCATGGGCGGTAGGATCCTGACAAACGTCGGAATGTCGCTTACCCCGCTGGAAGCGGTTGCGAGACTGAACGACTACCCGATAAACGAGCTGATCATAATCGATCTGACGCGGGTCGGGACAGAATCCGGCATCGACCTCGATCTTCTCGCCGAAGTGGTCTCACGCTCGGACCATCCGGTCATATTCGGCGGCGGCGTCAGGGATATGAATGATCTCGACCTGCTGCGCAATCTCGGTGTCGCGGGGGCTCTGGTTGCAACCGGCGTGCACAATCTGGAGATTCCTGTGGAGATGCTTGCCAGAACATAACTGTTAAAATTTGTGTTTTAACGCGAGGGCGCAAAAGGAACCAGCCAATTTCCCGCGACACGATCCAGCGCGAGAGAGGGCATATCTCGCCAAAAAACGTTTCGGGAGACCATCTGGCAGACGCCACATAAAGTTTTATCTCTGCCCGGGACAAGTACAAACCAATGCATGAATCGCTGATTGTGGAGGAGTTTGCGAACGCCGGATACCAGATCAGTCCGGATGCGGTCGCGCTGATCGGCGCGTACCCGGCACCTGACACGGTCATGAAACAGGTGCTCAGGTCGCTGGACGACTCGGTACTCGTGGTCGGGAGGGAGCATGTCAAACTCGAACCGAAGAAGGAGAGGCGCCCGGAACGACCGCTTCCTGAAGTCACCATCATGAGCGACATCAGCGATGAATCGACATGCGTCGGCGAGTATTCCGAGTTTGTGCGGTACTTCCGCGACCGCTACACGCGGCTTTCCGGAATCATTCGTGGCAGGGTGACAGCGCGCCCGATCGAATCGCTGCGCGTGGGGCGAACCGGAAGGGAGTATGACAGCATCTCGATAATCGGCATGGTCTCCGATATCAAAACGACGGCGAACGGCAACAAGCTTCTGCAACTGGAGGATCCGACAGGTTCGTTCTCGGTTCTCGTCATGCCATCCGATCGCGATCTGTGGAATGCGGCGTTGGGGGTCGTCTGCGATGAGGTGATTGGGGTTACGGGTTCACTCACGAGAGACGGCAGGCTGATGATCGCGAAAGGGATCGTTCTGCCGGACATACCGAACCGGTACAACCAGACGCTTCCCGGCGGCGGAAATGGGAATGGAAGTGGAAATTGGAATACGAACGGAAAGGGGGATGGAAATGGGAACGGAGATGGTAGGAACCGCGGGGATTGCGCAGGCAGCGCGGTCCTGATATCGGATATGCATGTCGGGAGCAACACGTTTCTGGAGGACGCGTTCTGCGAATTCATCGACTGGCTCGGAGATAATTCCGAATCGGTGCGTTACCTGATAATAGCTGGTGATATAGTCGATGGAGTTGGCATATATCCGGGTCAGGAGCAGGAACTGGAGATCTCTGACGTGTATGAGCAGTACAGACGCGCAGCAGCGTATCTCAAGCGAGTGCCAAGAGATGTCAGGATCGTAATCGCACCAGGTAACCACGATGCAGTGAGGCAGGCGGAGCCGCAACCCGCGCTGCCCGAGAAGGTCACGTCGATGTTTCGTGATGATGTGGTCTTCGTCGGCAATCCTGCGTTAATCGAGATTGGCGGCGTAAAAATTCTGATCTACCACGGGCGGTCGATGGATGATCTGATCGCAACCATACCCAGGATGAGCTACCAGCAGCCGGACAAGGTCATGATCGAAATGCTGCGACGCAGGCATCTTGCGCCCATCTACGGCGGCAGGGTCTCGATCGCACCTGAAGCAACGGATCATTTCGTGATCGATCCGATTCCGCACATCCTGCACTGCGGGCATGTGCATACCGTGGGCGTTGATCGATACAAAGGCGTTACCGTGATCAATGCCGGAACATGGCAGTCACAGACTGATTTTCAGAAGCGGGTGAACCTTATGCCCGTGCCCGCACATGCCGCTGTCGTTGATCTTGCGACGCTCGGAACGAAGATGGTTCAATTCTTGAGCGGGAATGGGGGTGCCGCGTGATTGTGGCAGCCATCTCAGACCGGTACGAGGTTTTAAGAGGTTAATATCAAACAGATTCGCCTTCGTTTACCTCGATTTCTTCCAATTCAGGTTTTATGCGTTCGGGTGGTTGATACTGGTGGATATTGACAACCTGTGTTGACGAGGTGATATTATTGTTTATGTTCGCAAGACTCGTTTTTTATTTCATCCGATCCCTTGTCCGGCACAATCGGAAATTCCAGTGAAAACACTCTGATTTTGTGGTGATTGTGCGCGTGTTCGAACATTCGTGCAATGTCGAGTAGGGCGCATAACCGCCTCTTTCCGGGGTAATAGCCCCGAGGTTACTATGCGCCCCCTCACAGAACCGTACTTGAAGATTTCCCCAGATCCGGCTCTTCAGAAGCACATCTTCTATGATTTCAGGTCGTACAACGAGTGACATATCTTCGGTATCGGGAGTGGATTAAATTGGAGAAAACGATGAAACTGATCCCAGTTGTAGCTCTTCTTCTGGCTGCGACGATTAATCCATTTAAAGGTGAGTTTCACGACCTGATGGTAGAAGTTCCGTATCCAGCGGAAGTTGCCGCTCATTCCATAATAGCGGTCACGGCTTTCTCATAAAACCCGGACCGCACAAAATTCTCTTCACTGATCGCGACACGACTCGTCAAGACCTTTCTCTAAAACTCTCCGGAGTCTCCGAAAAACACCCTGTCGACACGATTCCCTCGCGAAATCGACCCCCATGGCCAAATTTCTGCACAGCTTCAACTGTTCGGCATCGATTATCCTCCGACTTTCAGATGGATTACGATAAGTCACTGAAACCTAAATCCACGGTCGCAAAAAATCGAATTTCAACAAAACACTTGCTAAAGCGTCCTGTGAATCACAAAAAGAATCGATCACTTCTTTAAAGTTTTTCGGATTTGTTTTCCTGATGATTTTGATGGCAAAAGTCCGCAGCAAGCTCAAAATTTGCCCTTGATTTTTATTCTTAGTCTTCACATAATCTTCTTTGAATGTCACATCTCGAATGTGATTATTGGATTCGACATGCCAGTGCTCACGGATGGCAGTAAAGAGTTCTTCTTCCACATCAGTCGAAGTTTCCGATTGATGACCATCCGATTCCACATTAGACACATAATACGATCTTTCTCTGGATACCTCTCCCGTTTTTATCTTTTTGATCGTTCTATCGACCGCTATCGGGCGTCTGAAAGTCACTTTGACTCCACCGCGCATCAAACTCCACGATAGCTATAATTCGGGGCAATTGTGCTCGAGAGATCGGTTTGACATCCGGGCGATCGAAAATTTTTTGCAACCATTCGATCTTGTTGCAAATGTAGCGACGAATTTCAGAAACATAGTTCTTACCACTCAAGATCGCCATTGTGGTCACAGCGAGAACAAATGCCAGTTCGTGTCTTTTTCCTCTGTTATCGCGAGGATCGCTTATATTTCTTAATAATTCTATGAAATACGCGACCTCAGTACCATCACTAATCAACGGTTCCACGTTCGGCTCAACAGACATTTCTTGTCCATATCTCATTTCGCCAATAGTTCCATTATTAAAGTTGAGCATAGAAACTATAATATCGTGTCATCATGTATTATACTATGCGCTACTTTTAGTCCCATATTAAATCACAAAACTATAATAGTTCAACTCCAGTCGCTTGAAACATCAGGAATTCCGTATTCGTCCCAGCTCAAATACGCTGGAGGTCGACCGAGCAAACGTGGGATAATGCATGTGAAGATCGACACATTTTTAGGAGAAAGCCGTGGGCGGCGGTAGCGTCTCGTGGTGTCGCGACAGATGCGCCGCCCGTGGGTGCGTG